>JASFKE010000076.1:0-10834 GCA_050118795.1 Desulfobacteraceae bacterium
TTAAAATATTCGAAGTTGCGTCAGCAACTTACAAACAATGGCTCCCAACTCAAGACTTAGTCACTATTTAGTTTTCAAAGATCAAGCTGTTGTGCGGTTGAAAATCGACCGCGATGGTAAAAAAAACCTTTTAACTCAAAACCGTTTCCCCGTCAAGCGCTTTTTCAACTTTCTCACTCGACTCGTTTCTCAGGGGAAAGTCTGTATGTATCGAAATCTGTTTTTATTGTCAAGCATTTTTCTAAAAAAGTTACATGCGGCATTTATGTCGGTACCGTATGTCAACAAGAAGAAGTAGCTGATTTCGTTAATACAATGTTCGTTTTTCGTTATGTACTTTCTTACCTTGAAAAGAGCAGTCGCTGAAGCTGTTTTGCTTTCGCTCTCAGCGAAACGAGACGGGTTGTACCCTTACGCCCGCCGGATGTCAATTACTATTTAGTTTTTTATTAGAATTTTATGAAATCTTTTTTTACCTGCCCGCAAAACAATCTCCATACCATTGATATCATTATGATTTATAGTTTTGTCAAATACCGTTACCCGTTGGCCATTTATGTACGCGCCGCCTTGTTTGATCAATCTGCGTGCCTCTCCACCAGAGTTGGACAGTCCAACCATGTGGTATAGTTTGAACGCCGGAATACCGGATTTGAGCTCTTCGAGGGCCAGGGTTGTGCTCGGAACAGCGTCCAGCCCGTCGCTCGAACCTTGGCGCGATATACGGCACGACGGCAATATATCAGCCGGCAGGGTTCGACAGCCGAACATCTCACGTGCAGCCCCATAGGCTTTTTCGGCCTCTTCAACGCCGTGGGCCAGACAAGTGGCTTCATAGGCCAGTATGATTTTTGCCATATTCAGTTCAGCACCATCCAAACGTTTTACGGCATCTATCTCTTCCATGGGCAAGAAGGTAAACAGGGCTAAAAACCGTCCGACATCGCGATCATCCGTATTGACCCAGAATTGATAATAATCATATGGTGACGTTCGCTCTGGATCCAGCCAGATAGCTCCTGAAGCGGTTTTACCCATCTTGGCGCCGGAACTGGTGGTGATCAGGGGAAAGGTGATACCGAACGCGGTCTCACTTCGCATACGGCGTATCAGATCGATACCCGCGACGATGTTGCCCCACTGGTCACTGCCCCCCATCTGCAAACGGCATTTATGCCGTTGATACAATTCCAGGAAATCGTACGCTTGAAGTATCATGTAATTGAATTCAATAAAACTCAGACCATCTTCAGACTCCATGCGAGTGCGACAACTCTCTGCTTTGACCATGCGATTGACGGAGAAATGGCGACCAATATCCCTAAGAAATGGGATATACTCAAGCTTTGTCAGCCAATCGGCGTTGTTCTCCATCATGGCCCGATCATCTTTAAACTCAAGAAATCTGGCAAGCTGTCGCTTGATCCCCTCTGCATTGGCATTCACATCCTCAACGGTGAGCATCTTGCGCATCTCGGTTTTTCCGGAGGGATCCCCCACCAAGCCGGTGCCCCCACCCACCAACGCAATGGGGCGCAACCCATGACGCTGCATATGCGCTAAAGACATGATGGGGACCAGGCTACCCACATGCAGACTCGAGGCGGTGGGGTCGAATCCGATATAGCAGGTCACATTGCCGCTGTTAATATAATCTGTGAGCTCCTGATCGTGGGTCTTAGCTTCAATAAATCCGCGCGCTTCCAGTGTTTCGATCACGTTGGACATCTATAAATCGGCCTTTCACTTATTAGCATATTCCACAGATCGGGTCTCCCGGATAACGGTGACTTTGATCTGCCCTGGGAAGGTCAAAGACTCTTCAATTTTTTTAACGATATCACGACTTACCAAAATGGCCTCTTCATCGGAGACCTTGTTGCTCTCCACAATAACCCGCAGTTCCCGACCGGCCTGAATGGCGTATGAGCCATCCACACCCCGAAAGGAATTGGCAATGGCCTCAAGATCTTCAAGGCGCTTAACGTAATTCTCAAGCAGCTCTTTACGCGCCCCCGGACGGGCGCCTGAAAGACCGTCAGCCGCCTGGACGAGAATATCATAGACCGTCACCGGTGGTATATCCTCGTGGTGAGCCGCAATGGCATTGACCACCTGATGGGACTCGCCCAGTTTTTTGGCCAGCTTGGATCCGATGACGGCATGGGGGCCTTCCACCTCATGATCAATGGCCTTGCCGATATCGTGCAGGAGACCCATTCGCCGGGCCAGCTTCTCCTTCATACCCAGCTCAGCCGCCATCACCCCAGCTAAAAACCCCACTTCAATGGAGTGCTGCAACACATTTTGGGTGTAACTTGTGCGGTACTTCAACCGACCGAGGGTTTTGATCAATTCGCTGTTGATGCCATGAACACCTAAATCAAATGCAGCCTGTTCTCCAGCATCCTTGATAACGGTATCCACCTCCTTGGTCACTTTTTTAACAACGTCCTCGATGCGGGCCGGATGGATACGCCCATCTGTAATCAGTTTCAGCAGTGACAGCCGCGCCACCTCTCTTCTGACAGGATTAAAACCCGACAAAATGACCGCTTCCGGTGTATCGTCAATGATCAGATCTATTCCCGTGGCCGCTTCCAAAGCACGAATATTGCGCCCTTCGCGACCAATGATACGGCCTTTCATCTCCTCACTGGGCAATTGAACAACGGATACGGTCCGTTCGGCCACATAGTCTGCGGCATAGCGCTGAATGGCCGTGGCAAGAATTTTTTTTGCTTTCTTATCAGCCTCTTCTTTGGCTTCGTTTTCGATCCGTTTAATTAATTTGGCGCCGTCGTAACGCGCCTCATTTTCCATGGCGCGCAGCAGCAACTCTTTGGCCTGTTCAGCGGTCAGGGTGGATATTTTTTCCAATTGGCGTTTCTGCTCGCTGATCATCTCCTGATACTCATTTTCCTTTTGGGAAAGACGCTGATCGCGCTTTGAAAAATTTTTCTGTTGTCGCTTGAGCTCCCTCTCCTTTTGCTCATGCTGATCGATTTTTCGATCGATATTTTCCTCTTTCTGGATTAACCGCCCCTCACGTTTTTTGAGTTCCGAGCGGGTCTCCTTGGTCTCTGCGTCAAACTCATTTTTCATCTTAAGAAGCCGGTCCTTAGCCTCCAGACTGGCCTCCTTCAGCAACGCATCTGCACGCAGTTTTGCGTCTGCATGTATTCGTTGTGCATGATCGTTTGCGGCTTTGAACTTTTGGCGATCCAAATACCCCCTGACTCCAAAAGCGAGTCCGACTCCAGCTAAAAGCCCCAGCATCAATATACCGAGCATATATTCATTCATCGCGCCTCCATACGAGTTGCCTTTATTATATAAGAACGGATGGCAGCCCAATTTTTACATCGCTGCTATCCACTGTAAGTGCAATAATGCGGGGCGACATCCGGACGTGAAAGAACGATGTCCCATTTTTACTTTACAATTAATTGGGTGAATCGAGGTTTGCCTGATGGTGCCGATAACCGGCATGCAGAAGGGACAGATTATGGTGGACCCCACCAAATTGCCGTGTCGGTCGGTCTTTGATCCAAAAATAGAGGTGGGCGCCGGGTGATCTCTTTAGGCTTTTCTGTACAAGCAGAACATGCTCACCAAAATCAGTGCTGGCTCCCGTTTATTTTCAGTGTTGGGTCAAAGCACATCTTCCAATCACGTACATGGCAGGGTTACCACCAAATTTCTGTAATCTGAACCGCCGCTTACCTCAAAGCGGACCAGAAGAGGCCTGTTGTTTATAAAACGCCTGAAATGCAGCCATCCTTCACCTCATAGAATTAAAGGGATGAAATCTGTGCATCATCAAGAATTTTTTGCGCATCAAGGGTGTCGAGTAAATGCTCAGAGCGCTGACCTATTTCTTTTAACAATTCCCGGTGTGCTTTTTTTAAATTAAAATATTCACTCGTTATGTTTAGAGCGGCTAATATTAAAATAGCGCGCTTATCCGGAGTAGGCACCCGGTTCCCACATTGTTCTTTTACCTGGCTCACAGATTCAGCCAAATAATCAGCAATGGCTCTGGCTTCTGACATATCCGAATCAGTGTGAAATGAGAATGGTTGCCCTAAAACATCTATGGTCAATAATTGATCCAACTGTGCAATGAGTCCCTTTTACGCAATAATTGGCGAATTTATACCTGCTCCTCTGATATGTTATCAAGTCTGCCCATCAGACTTTCGATTTTATTTCTAACCAACTCTTTAAGCTCGTCATTCTCTCTTTCAGCTGACTCTTTCTCCTGAAGTGCGAGTGTCAGGCGCTGATTTTCACTTTCCAACGCTGAATTTTCGACTTCAAGGCGTTTGCAGCTCTCGATCAGATTCTCAACCCGTTGTTCGATTTCTGTGAATTGATTAAATACCGTCTCTTTATCCACCCGCTTCACCTCATTATGACATGTTTATATAATATTTGACAACCGACCAGTCAATATTTTTATACTATATCATTTTATATAAATTTTTCAAGTTGTTATATATATAGCGAACCATTTTCATGCTATTTAATAAAAAGGGCGGCCTAAAAAGGCCGCCCTTGTAATTGTGTTATGCGAAACAACTAGCAGATTACCGCATCTCAGCCAACCGGATGCGGGCCAATGCACGATGGAGCGCCGCTTTAGCGCGAATGAAGTCTATCTCGTCGTCATCAGCTTTAGCTAAACGCTCTTCGGCTCTAGCCAAGGCTGACTTGGCGCGATCAAGGTCGATGTTCCTGCGGCGCTCTGCGGAATCTGCCAGAATGGTCACCCGATCCGGCAAGGCTTCTGCAAATCCACCGCTAACAAAGACAAAACGTTCGCTGCCGGTGCCATCTTCGTACCGCACAGTGCCCACCTTCAGGCTGGTCATGAACGGTGTGTGCCCAGATAGAACACCAAATTCACCGAGTTCGCCCGGAGCCATAACGATTTGCGCTTCATCGCTGACCACAGCCGTTTCCGGTGTAACGACTTCTATACGTATATTTTCAGCCATTTGCCTTCCTCATTCAATTATGCGGCTTCCGCCATCTCTTTGGCTGCCTCGATCACTTCCTCGATTCCGCCCTTCATATAGAATGCCTGCTCCGGTATGTCGTCATGCTTGCCTTCACAAATCTCTTTAAAAGCCCGAACGGTGTCTTCGATCTTGACATATTTTCCGGGAAAGCCGGTGAAAACCTCAGCGACATGGAAGGGTTGTGACAGGAAGCGCTGGACTTTGCGCGCGCGTGCAACTGTTATTTTATCTTCATCCGAGAGCTCTTCAACACCCAAAATGGCGATGATATCCTGCAGCTCTTTGTATTTCTGCAGCATCTGCTGCACCTGTCTTGCGGTGGCATAGTGCTCATCGCCGATATAGGCAGCGTCCAGAATACGAGAGGTTGAGTCCAGAGGATCCACGGCGGGATAAATCCCCAACTCGGCAATCTGACGGGAAAGGACCACGGTACCGTCCAAGTGGGCAAATGTCGTAGCGGGAGCAGGGTCGGTCAAGTCATCTGCAGGTACATAAACGCATTGCACGGCGGTAATGGAGCCTTTATCCGTAGAGGTGATGCGTTCTTGCAAACCACCCAGGTCAACCGCCAGAGTCGGTTGGTAGCCCACCGCGGAAGGCATACGCCCCAATAAGGCGGAAACTTCTGAACCGGCTTGGGTGAAACGGAAGATGTTGTCGATGAAGATCAAGACGTCCTGGCCCTCTTTGTCACGAAAATACTCTGCACATGTCAAGGCGGACAACGCCACACGGGCGCGGGCTCCCGGGGGCTCGGTCATCTGTCCATAGATCAGAGCCGCTTTGGGCAATACGCCGGAATCTTTCATTTCGTGGTAGAGGTCGTTGCCTTCACGGGTGCGCTCGCCCACACCGGCAAACACGGAGATGCCACCATGCTGCATGGCGATGTTGTGAACCATCTCCATCATAATAACGGTTTTGCCCACACCGGCGCCACCGAACATGCCCATTTTACCACCACGTGGAAAGGGTACCAGCAGGTCGATCACTTTAACGCCGGTTTCCAGTACGTTAACCTCAACGTCCTGCTCGGTGAAAGCAGGTGCCGGTCTGTGAATGGGCATCATTTTTTCATGGCTCACATCGCCAAGGCCATCCACCGGGCGTCCCACGACATTGAGCACGCGCCCCAGACTTGCTTCGCCAACAGGCATCATAATGGGGTTTGCCGTGTCTTTGACCGGCATACCGCGGACGAGCCCATCGGTGACATCCATGGCGATGGTGCGAACCACATTGTCACCCAGATGTTGGGCAACTTCGACAACCAGGTTGTCTTCGTCATCGTTAATCGCCGGGTTGGAGATGGTCAGCGCCGTAAGGATTGTGGGCAGTTTGCCCTGCTCGAACTCGACGTCTACCACAGGCCCCATAACCTGTGTGATCTTTCCAATATTTTCAGCCATCTATTGACCTCCTGTAAAACCGTAAACAGTTATTTATTTAACCTTTCAGGGCTTCGGCGCCACCCACAATATCCATCAGGTCAGCCGTAATGGCCGCCTGACGGGCCTTGTTGTACACCAGTTGCAGATTATCCAGCATATCGTTACAGGCCTTGGTCGCGTTATCCATGGCCATCATTCGGGCGGCATGCTCGCTGGTGGATGTCTCCAGCAGCGCACTGTAGATTTTGACGTCGATGCTTTTTGGCAGCAACACACCCAACAACGCATCGGTAGAAGGCTCGCAGATGTGTTCGGCCAGGTACTCTTCACTCTCCGAAGTTTCCTCTTCGGCTTTATCAATGGGCGGGATGGGCAACAGTTGCTTGATCACCGGCAACTGTTTCGCCATTCCGATAAATTCAGCGTAGACGATGTAAACCTCGTCAAACTCGCCGTCCAGATAGGCCTTGGCCAATTCGCGGCCGGCGTTGACGGCCACATTGAAGCCGAAATTACCGCCCACAACGCCGATGCGCTCACCGGCGATGGTCATTTTTTGACTGCGACAATAATCGCGGCCTTTTTTTCCGAAACAGGTAAAGTGCACATCCATGCCCTGCTCGGATTTCTCTTTGGCCAACGCTTCGGCCTTGTCGATCAGGTTGAAGTTGAATCCGCCGCACAACCCGCGGTCGGAGGTGGTCAAAACGATATTGACCTTTTTGGGCTCCTCCCGAGGCACCAGCAAGGGGCTGGCCTCTTCGCCGGCATTTTCAGCCAGGCTGCCCAATACTTCGGCGAATTTGGCCGCATAGGGACGAAACGCCTCCATACCGGCTTGGGCGCCGCGCAGACGCGAAGCCGCCACCATATTCATCGCCTTGGTGATCTGCTTGGTCTTTTTAATACCGTTTATTTTAAGCAGTACTTCTTTTAACTGTGGCATAAAGCTAGCCCTTATATTCTAATGGTTAGAATTGAACCGATCACTAAATGGTATCTTTAAACTCGTCTCCATAAGCGTTCAGGGCTTCCGTCATCAGTTTTTCCAGGTTATCGTCGATGGCCTCTTTTTCCGCCAGGACTTCAAATACCTTGGGGAAACGCTCTTCAATGAACGGATAGAGGCCCGCTTCATATTTGGCCACAACATCCGTTGGCAGCTCATCCAAAAAGCCGCGGGTACCGGCGAACAGGATCGTGACCTGCTGCGGCATGGAAAGGGGTTGGTACTGGGGCTGCTTCAAGATCTCCACCAAACGCTGGCCACGGGTCAGCTGCTTCTGGGTGGCGGCGTCCAGATCGGAGCCGAAGGCTGCGAAGGCTTCCAATTCACGGAACTGGGCCATATCGAGGCGAAGGGTGCCGGCAACTTGCTTCATGGCTTTGACCTGGGCTGCGCCACCTACACGGGATACGGACAGGCCGACGTTGATGGCCGGCCGTACACCGGCGAAAAACATGCCCGGCTCAAGATAAATCTGGCCGTCTGTAATGGAAATAACGTTTGTGGGAATGTAAGCGGAGACGTCACCGGCCTGGGTTTCGATAATCGGCAGGGCGGTCAGAGATCCGGCGCCAAGATCATCTGATACCTTGGCGGATCGTTCCAGCAAACGGCTGTGGTTGTAAAAAATATCACCGGGGAAAGCTTCACGTCCCGGCGGACGTCTGAGCAGCAGTGATACCTGGCGATAGGCCGCGGCCTGTTTGGACAAATCGTCATAAATGATCAGGGCGTGTTGGCCCTTATCCCGGTAATACTCACCCATGGCGCAACCGGCGTAAGGTGCAACGAACTGCTGAGTGGCCGGATCGCTGGCGCAGGCGGCGACGATGGTGGTGTACTCCATGGCGCCGTGTTTTTCCAGTACGGCATGTACCTGGGCCACGGTGGATTTTTTCTGGCCGCAGGCCACATAGATGCAGAAGATGTCAGTATCTTTCTGGGCCAGGATGGCGTCGATGGCCACAGCGGTTTTACCGATCTGACGGTCGCCGATGATCAACTCGCGCTGACCGCGACCGACGGGAGTCATGGCGTCAACAGCCTTGAGCCCGGTGTAGCAGGGTTCATGGACGGACTTTCGGGCGATAACACCCGGCGCCACCATTTCTACCCGGCTGGTAACCGATTGGTCGATGGGGCCCTTGCCGTCCAGCGGAGCACCGGTGGCGTCCACCACGCGTCCGAGAACGGCGTCACCCACCGGGACCTCGGCGATGCGTCCGGTACGCTTGACGATGTCACCCTCTTTAATGGCGCTGTCGTCACCCATAATGGCCACACCCACGTTGTCCTCTTCCAGGTTGAGCACCAGGCCGATAACGCCACCGGGGAATTCCACCAGCTCAAGCGCCATGGCCTTTTCCAAACCGTAAACACGGGCAATTCCGTCACCCGAGGAGAGGACCACGCCGGTTTCGCTAAGCTCGACCTTTTTGTCATAGTCGGTAATTTGCTCTTTAATTATCTGACTTATTTCTTCGGCTCTTAATTCCATTATGCACTCCCACCCCTTTTTAAAGATTCTCTCATATTGAGTAATTGTGTTTTTATGCTTCCATCCAATACGAGGTCACCGATCTTGGTGACAATCCCTCCAATGAGTCCAGGATCCTGTTTAACATCCAGGACAATCTCTTTTCCCGTCTTTTTGGACAGGGCGGATCGGATTTTCTCGACGGCCTCGGCGGACAACTCGGTAGCCGAAACCAGACTGGCACTGGCAACACCTTTGAGCTCGTCAGCCAGCTTTTGAAAAAATTCATTGATGCTGACGATAAAAGGGATGCGCCCTTTTTCAAACAACAGCATCAGAAATGAGGACATGACTTTGGACAGGTCAAGTTTGTCGATAATGCTCTGGAATACCTTCTGTCGCTCTTCCAGGTTATATAAAGGATTGGCCACCACATCCGCCAGCTCCTTTTGCCCGGCCATTAAGTTAGCCACGCTTTCAAGCTCCTGGCGGTATTGTTCGGTCTGCCCGTCCTCTTTACCAATCAGTAAAAGTGCCTTGGCATAACGCCTTGCAATTGCCAAATTTTTCACTAGGCCACCACCTTCGCTAAGTATTCATCGACCAAACGCTCTTGATCCTGGGCTGATATTTTTTCCTTGACAGCCTGTTCCGCTCTGACCAACGCCTTCTCGACAATTTCAGCCTGCAGCTCCTCTTTAGCCTGCTTGAACTCATTTTCAATATTTTTCTTGGCCTGCTCCTCAAGCTTATCAGCTGCTGATTCAGCCTCTTTCAATATCCTTGCCTTGGCCTCCTCGCCTTGGCGGATATATTCGGCGATCACCTGCTCGGCCTCTTTGTCCAGGGTGGCAAGCTTTGTATTATATTGATGCAGTTGCTTTTCCACTTCCGCCTTGCGCCCCTCGAGCTCTTCAAGCTCTTCTTTGATCCCTTTGATACGATCGCTGAGCGCCTGGGACACCGGCTTGCGCAACACTAAAAAAAGCCCTATGGCCAAAACTGCGAAATTGAGAACTTTAGCTGTATCCGTTTTCATCCAGGGTTTGCTTTCGGCCTCATGCCCGCCTTCACCGCCTCCGGAACCGAATGCCGGTGCCAACCCCATCACAAAAATCACCGCCACGATTACCGTCACGGCCCATGCGGATCTTTTTTTAAATTTCCCGCAACGTCCAGGAACCTTCATTAAGCCGCCCTCCCCAATATTTTCTGCGTAATGGCATCGGCAAAAGCATCGACCTCTTTTTCCAATGCAGCTTTGACTTCACCTGTCTCTTTGGCAATCTGGGCCTTAACCGCAGCCATATCGTCTCTGGCCTTGTCCATAATCTTGCCGACAATCACTTTTTCCTCTTCCGCGGCAGCCAGCATCAAGGCCTCTTTTTCTTTCTGGCCTTTGGCACGTGCTTGCCGAACCCCGGCACCGAAGGCTTTATCTTTTTCTTCGCTTTCCTGGGTAGCCGACTCAATATTCACGGTGAGCCCGTCAACTTTGGCTTTGCGTTCGAGCAAAATTTTCCGAATCGGTTTATAACATACGATATTGAGGGCAAAAATGAGGACTAAAAAATTGATGATCTGTGGGATTACGGTCCAGTTAATATCAACCATAAAGGCGCCTCCGTCACGGCTTGAAACCTGGTTTTAAAATTATATAAAGATCTAAATTAAAATTGTTACTTTTGGGAAAGCCAAGGAGCGGGTATACCACCAGAAGACGATTAATGTCAAAGGTTTTTTTTCCGCATTTTGGCGTTACGATGCGGCTTTCGGGGGTGTCTTTTCGAGCGGCTTGGATCCTGCGGCACCCGCCTTCGGCTTATGATGCATCGGCTCTTTGTGCATTTGACATTTGCCATTGAAAACAACACCGGCATCGATGGTGATTGTGGGGGCGCTGATATCGCCGCTGACCTTGGCGGGCGCA
>JASFKE010000077.1:0-10754 GCA_050118795.1 Desulfobacteraceae bacterium
ACAGGTGGCTGATTTCAACGGGGTCGAAGTAGTCGACGCCGCCGGCCAGCACCACTGCGCCCACCTCCAACGCCTCATCCTGACTGGCCAATCGATCCGCGTAAATGCCGGTCACCATGGGAATCATTTTCTGCGGATCAAAGGGCTTCATCAAGTAGTCCAGTGCGCCGATCTTCATGGCCTCCACTGCGGTTTCCACCGTGGCATAGGCCGTCATCATGACCACGGTCAGATCGGGATAGCGCTCTTTGGCCTGCTGGAGCAGCTCCACGCCGTCCATGCCGGGCATCTTGATATCGGTAAGCATCAAATGAAACACTTCGGCCCCCAGCTTTTCCAGTGCCTGTTCGCCGGACTCGGCCATCTCGACTCCGAAGCCCTCATCCACCAACCACTCTTTCAACGAGTCACGCACCACCAGTTCGTCATCCACCACCAGAATACGAAACTGCCGCCGCTGCTCTCCGGCCAGGTCGATGGCCCGGGTGGGACAAGCGGTTTCGCACTCACCGCAGCGTGTACACGCTGCCAAATCGATGACGTATGGATCGCTGATGGCGTGCGGCACCGGTCGATAAATCGCTTTGCGCATGCCCAGGCCGGCATTGAAAAGGTCGGGCACCTCCACCGGACAACATTCGGCGCACAGGCCGCAACCCACACAGCGCCGCCCATCCACGCCGGTGGGCGTCCGACGCAGCCGCACCTTCATGTGGCCGGGTTCGCCCTCCAAAGAGGTCAGCTCAGTGGCGGTGCGAATCTGGATGTTTTCGTGAAAGAGCCCTTTGCGCAGACAAACCTGCGATCCCCTGTCGCGTTCCACCAATGGCAGCATTTTGCACATGCCGCAGCGATTGGTGGGAAACTGGCGGTCCAACCGGCTTAGAATACCCCCCAAGTGGGGCTCCCGGTCGATGAGGAAAACCTGATAACCGGTTTCGGCCAGGTCCAGGGCCGATCGGATGCCGCCGATGCCGGCTCCGA
The DNA here is from genome assembly GCA_050118795.1 of Desulfobacteraceae bacterium. Classification (GTDB taxonomy): domain Bacteria; phylum Desulfobacterota; class Desulfobacteria; order Desulfobacterales; family Desulfosarcinaceae; genus JARRKU01. Next base: position 985 of record JASFKE010000077.1, read on the forward strand.
CCACCAATGCTTTTCCGATTTTCTTCTGCATGATCTCTTGCCTCTTTAAATTCCCACCACCTCTTCAAACTCCTGCTCCCTGAACTCGCTCAGGGGCGGCTTTTGATCCACATCTTCTCCCGCCTGATATTGAAAAGCCGTCTGGGTACGCAAAGCCACGCTTCGAAATAACTCCATCACCGGCACCTCATTGGGACAGGCGTTGGAGCACTGGCCGCACCCCACACAGGCCGTGCTCATGTGGGCCAGCCGGGTCAAATGGTAGAAAAGCGTGTCGGTGGGCATCTTGATGGCCCCCTTGCGTTTGGCCCAGCCCAGGTACTGCCCGGGGTCGTGCTCGAAAACATCGGTCACGAAGACACATTCCCGGCAATAGCAGACCGGACAAGCCACCCGGCAATTGTAGCAGTTGACGCAATTGGCCAGGTAAGCGGACAACTTCCCCAGTGAGTTTGTGGCCGCCGCGGTGTCGGCGATCATGCGGTCCCGGACGGCCAGGCGTTTGTCCATCAGGGCTTGGACCACGGCATCCCTTTGGGGGGGCGCTTGTGCCGGAGACAAGCCGAGCCGGTCGAGCATCGCTGCACCCGGATCGCTGGTTGCCTGGATCACCAATTGGCTGTGGGTATCCACGCCAAACAGAAGCACCGCCAGATCGGCGCCATGGGGTACGAACTGCTCACAGGCGCGGCACGCCGGGGCCAGAGGAAAGGCGTCCAGGGCGTTGGCATCCGGATCCATCGCGATCTTAAAAAAATCGGATGTGCTCTCCCGGCCCCGGTCCCGGGCAAATGCCAGATAATCTTTATTGGAGAGGGCGCCCGGACAGTCGTGGCCGATGATCACGACATCTTGGCGGCGGCCCTGTTTGAGCTTGACCAATTCCACAAACGCACGGATTTCGCAGGGGCGCAACATCACGGCCACCTTTTTTCCCGCCGGTCGCCGGGTAAGGCGGGAGACCATTTTAGCGGCATTGAAAGCAAAGGCCGGGGCCAAGGGGTCCATGCCCTCGAGCTGATCCGGATCGCTGACCAGCACCGGCATCACCAGGGTCTGCAGGGGCAATCGCCGGGGGACCAATATCGCCGCGATCTCCTCCATCGCCAGAACCGATTGGGCCAGGCCCTTCAATGCCGCGATCTGATCATTGTCGTGAACATCGATGGTTGCGGTTTTTGCCATCTCCTCCTCCTCATGGGATTCTGTGCCCGATTCGAACAGCCACGCGGTGGTTGCCCGGTCAGAACATCCTGCTCTGCCCGGCCTCGCCGGGCCCCAGTGTTTTTACCTGGCTGACCAGGGTATGCATCACCTCCGCAAATTGAATGCCGTCGCTGGCGCCGATCCAAGTCAGGCGCAACCGCTCCGGGGCGATCCCGAAGTGCGGCAGAATCTCTTTGAGCAGCTTGATTCGCCGACGGGCTTTGAAGTTGCCGTTGATGTAGTGGCAGTCTCCGGGATGGCAGCCGCTGACCAAGACGCCGTCGGCGCCCTCCAAGAATGCTTTGATCACATATTGGGGGTCCACCATGCCGGTGCACATCACCCGGATCAGGCGCACATTGGGCGGATAGCTCAGCCGCGACGTTCCGGCCAGATCCGCAGCCGTATAGGTGCACCAATTGCAGACAAAGGCGATGATGGTGGGTTCGAAATCATCCATAGCGTCTTAACCTCCTGCTGCTATCATCTTCTCGGCGTCGAAGATGCCGTCGATTTCGGCGAACACCTGTTTGCTTTTAAAGTGCCGGCTGCCGGCTGCGTTGCTGGGACAGAACCCTGAACAACTGCCGCACCCTTTGCACATGGCCGGGTTGACTTCCGATACACCCTGGCGCGGATTGAACGCGATGGCGCCGTAGGGACACAGATCAATGCACACCTGGCAGCCTACGCAAATATCCGGATCGATCCAGGAGATGGTCGGGGAGACTTCCACCCGGCCCCGGGTTGCCAGGGCCAGCGCTTTGGCCGCGGCCCCTGATGCCTGGGAGACGGTATCCGGGATATCCATGGGTTTTTGGCAGCAGCCCGCCAAAAAAACGCCGTCTGTGGCCGTGTTGAGTGGTCCCAGTTTGGGATGTTCTTCCAGAAAAAAACCATCGGCGCCCTGGTTGACGCCGAAGATGCGTCCCACTGCGGCGGCATTGCTGCGCGCTTCGATGGCGGTGCACAGGATCGCCATATCCACCGGCACCCGAATGCACTGACCCAGCAACGTGTCTTCGGCCATGGCGACGAGTTTGCCCTCCTCTTCCGGTCGCTGTGGCTGGTCGGTGATTTCTGCGACTTTACCACGAATAAATATGGTGCCCTCATCCTGGCAGCGGCGGTAGAACTCCTCATACCCTTCCCCGAAACAGCGCATGTCGATATAGAAGTCGTAGACCACCGTATCACGGCCCACCTTCTCTTTGATCAGGTGGGTGTACTTGAGCGCATACATACAGCACACCCGGGAGCAATATTCGTGGTAGTTGACATCCCGGCTGCCGATGCAGTGCAGCAGGGCGACGCTTTTGGGCGGCAGGTCGAAGATGCCGTGTGCATTACGCATCAGGATCTTGCCGCCCGTGGGGCCGGTGGCATTGCTCAACCGTTCGAATTCCAGCGCGGTAAAGACATTGGCAAAACGGCCGTAGCCAAATTGCTTCATGGCAGTGGGATCCAGCGTGTCATAGCCGGTGGCCAGAATGATGCTGCCCACGTTGACCTCCAGCGTTTCAGGCTGCATGGTGTGGTCGATGGCCTTGGCTTCGCAGGCACCCTCGCAGGCCATGCATTCGCAGCAGATGCCGCAATTGAGACAGCGTTGGGCCTCTGCACGGGCCTGCGCTTCGGTCAGGGCCGGTTCCACTTCATCGAACGTTTCACGGCGTTGGTGCGCCGGCCTGCGTGGAGACAGGGCCCGGGGGGCCGGAGCCACATCGTCGGGGATCGCCGCCCAGTCATCTCCCGGCACCGGCGTTGCCTCCGAATGCCATGCCGTCGGCGCTCCATCCTGGATGAAGTGCTCGATGGCCGCCACGGCCTTATGCGCGGCTCCCACCGCTTCGATGACGGTAGCCGGTCCCGTGACCACATCGCCACCCGCAAAAAGCCAGGGCAGCGTGGTTTGACCGGTCTGGGGATCGACCGTCACGGTGTCGCGGCCTGAAAACCGGAGCTGCGCCAGATCCGCCGCCCAGCCGATCTCGGTCGTTTGGCCGATGGCCGGAATGACCGCATCGCAAGCGATGGTAAAGGTTGAACCCTCGATCGGCACGGGTCGTCTGCGGCCGCTGGCATCGGGTGGCCCCAACTCGGTACGCAGGCAGGTCAGCCCACTGACCTTGCCGTCTCTTTGAACAATTTTCACCGGTGCGGTGAGAAATTCAAAACCGATATCCTCCGCTTTAGCGTCGGCGACCTCTTCCACGTAGGCCGGCATCTCAATCTCGCTGCGGCGATAGACAACCGTGACCTTTTTCGCCCCCAAACGTCGCGTGGTGCGCGCCGCGTCGATAGCCACATTGCCGCCGCCGATGATCACCACCGCCTCTCCGGGCAGGGTGCGCGCACCCAGATTGATCTCCAGTAAAAATTGGAGGGCATCTATGACACCTTTGACATTGTCTTCACCGGGAATACCCAATCGAAGGGAGCCGTGGGCGCCAATCCCCAAAAAGATGGCCTTATAGCCCTCCCGGCGCAGATCGTTGAGCGTAAAATCCCGGCCCAGCCGCATGCCGGGTTTGACCTGGATACCCGTTTTCAGGATGTGGTCGATTTCACGATCCAAAACCTCGGGCGGCAGGCGGTAATCGGGGATACCCACCCGCAGCATTCCCCCCAGCCGGTTCAGGGCGTCGTAGATCGTCACCTGAAAACCTCTGAGTCTCAGGTAGTAGGCCACGGTCAGCCCCGCCGGGCCTGAGCCGATGACCGCGACCTTATCGGTGCGCTCTTCGATGTGCGGCTGCGGCAGATCGTCGAGATCCACCTGATCCGCGGCAAAGCGTTTCAAGGCCCGTATGGAGACCGGGGCCTCGACATCGGTTCGCCTGCAGCGCTCCTCGCAGGGATGGGGGCAGACACGGCCCAAGGTGCCGGGCAGGGGCAGCCGCTCCATGATCAATTGGACCGCTTCGGCATATTTACCCTGTCCGACAAGCTGCACATATCCCTGAACGTTGATGCCGGCAGGGCAAGTGACGACGCAGGGTGCGCGATCTTTTTTTTCAATATTGAAGGTGATGGGTATGGCTTGGGGAAAGGCGCGCCCGATTGCCCGGCGCGTGCCCAGGCCGGCGTCCCAGGTATTGGGAATAACACTGGGACACACTTTGGCGCATTCACCGCATCCGGTGCAGAGGCTCTCGTCGACGTAGCGCGGTTTTTTTTCGATGGTTACGGTGAAATTACCTACAAACCCCGAGACCTCTTTGACCTCACAATGGCTGAGCAGCTCGATGTTGCTGTTTTGCGAAACCTCCACCATTTTGGGTGTCCCGATGCAGGCGGCACAATCCAATGTGGGAAAGGTCTTGTCGAATTGCAGCATGTGGCCGCCGATGGTGGTCTCTCTCTCCACCAAATAGACCTTGTGGCCCGCCTCGGCAATATCCAAAGCCGCCTGCATACCGGCAATTCCGCCGCCGACCACCAGCATATCGGGGTGTACCGGCGCATAATGGGTCTCAAGGCTTTCGTGAAAATTCACCCGGTTGATGGCGCCGGCCACCAGTGTTTTCGCCTTGTCCGTGGCGCTGTTTTCATCCAGGGTCACCCAGGAGACCTGCTCGCGCACCGAGGCCATCTGAAAATAGTAAGGATTCAACCCGGCCCGGCGGCAGGCCCCCATAAAGGTCTTGCCATGCAGGCGCGGCGAGCAGGAGGCCACCACCACCCGGGTCAGATCCAGGTCGGCGATATCCTTTTCGATCATGGCTTGCCCCGGATCCGAACACATGAACTTATAGTCCCTGGCTACGACGACGTTGGGCAGCGCCTGGGCAAAACGGACCACCTCTTCGACCCGCACTTTATGCGCGATATTGATACCGCAATGACAGATGTAAAAACCAATTTGGGCAGTCATGGCGCTTTCCTTTGGGAAACCGGAGGAGATTCCACCAGGCGTTTGACAGTGGTTAAAAACTCCTCGGCCTCCGGTGGCTTGGTTAAAAATGCCTCGGGATCGGGCACTTTCACCGGGTGCTGCAACTGCTGGCACCTCTGGTAGTAGCAAAAGGTGCGCTGGTCGATGGATGCCATCATCACAACCGGAATGTGCTGCAGTTCCGGATCGGATTTCAGCCGATAGTAAATCGCGATGCTCTCTTCGTCAGGCAGCATGCCGTCTAAAACAATGAGCGCCGGCTTTTCAGATCGAATCTTTTCAATCCCTGCGACCCGATTCTGAGCGTCGCAGGGATCAAACCCGTCGGCGCGCAACAGATTGCAAAGGTAAATGCACATGTTCAGGTCGTCTTCAATGACCAGGACCTTGATTTTTTTACGCTTTCGGCTCACCACCACCTCATGCAGGCATACATTGAACACCCTATACACGTTATGAAACGGTATTCATGATCTGGACAGTATTGGATATCGCATCAATCATGCCGGACCGGCATGATTTATTAACCGTCTGTTATCTTGGTAATTTTATCAATTACGGCAGTAAAGCTGCAGAGCCATTTACGGGAAGTGTTGCAATATGGTTGCGCGGCAACACTGCGCAAATATCTTATTTGTTATTGTATTAATTGATATATATTGAAAAGAAACGGCCTATATATTGTGTTGCAACATATGTTGTAACTGTTGCATATCCTTGCAGCATTCCATCATGATGCAAGTATTCCAGATAGACCAGGATTGCGTAGTTGCTTGAAAGGATATAAAGATACCGCCCTTAGCCTTTATTGAACTCTTTGCGGAGTGCATGGTTGCCGGAACCAGGTGCCCGGTTTCCGCTGCATTGAGGGTTGCATCAAAATGACTAACTGGTAACGTTCGTGTCATCTCTCGATCATCTGAGTACGCTATTGTCCACCTCAACACAGTCCTTCTCCTCCGCGCCTTTGCAAGGGCGCACCATAAAGAACCGAGCCAACCCATTGGGTTGCTCGGTTTCTTTATATTTAACCTGCTCAGAATCCCTGAACTTAGAATCGCTACACAATTGGGATTTTCCTTGGAAACGGACACCTCAAGCCCTGTTTTCCAGCTGATAGCGTTTGATTTTGCGCCACAACGTCGTGCGGTCGATGCCCAGGCTTTGGGCGCTTCGGCCCCGGTGCCCGTTGTGCCGACGCAGAGCCGCTAGAATTCGACGGGCCTCCCGGGGGAGCTTTTCATCAGCTTGGGGTTTGTATGTCGATGGGGCAATTGGTGCGGTCTGGTTCATGTAGCCGGGAAGGTGATCCAATTCAATGGGACCTTTGCGCCCCAATAGCAGGGCATGTTCCAGGATATTTTCCAACTCGCGCACGTTTCCCGGATATGTGTGGTTCAATAACACCTGCATGGCCGGCTTTGAAATTTCCGGCCGGGGGATGCCGCGCACGGCGCACAGTTTGCGCATAAAATGGCGAATCATCAAAGGCAGATCGTCTCGCCGCTCGGTCAGCGGCGGCAGCTCGATGCGCACCACATTGAGGCGGTAGAAAAGATCTTCACGAAATTGCCGCTGCTTGATCAGCCGTTCCAGGCCTCGGTTGGTGGCGGAAATGATGCGCACATCGACTTTGCGGGTGTGCCGGCTGCCCAGGGGGTAGAACTCCTTGTCTTCCAGCACCCGTAAAAGCTTGGCCTGCAGTCCCAGCGGCAGATCGCCGATTTCGTCCAGAAAGATAGTGCCGCCGTCAGCTTCCTGGAATCGTCCCGGCTTGTTGCGTTCAGCCCCGGTGAAGGCTCCTTTGACATAGCCGAAGATCTCCGACTCGATGAGGGTGTCGGGAATTGCCGCGCAGTTTATTTTCACAAGGGCTTTGTCTTTTCTCCGGCCGGCTGAATGGATCACTTTGGCCAACAGATCCTTGCCGGTTCCCGTGGCCCCCTCGATCAACACGGATGTATCGCTCCGGGCCACCACCGGGATCATCTCGAACACCTTGCGCATGGCCGGGCTTTTGCCGATCATATCGAAAAAAGTGTAGCGATTGCTGATCACCTGGTCGAGTTGGCGCACCAGGGTCAAGTCGTGGAAGGTGGCCAACCCGCCGACAATGATTTTCTTCTCATTGCGCAGTGCGGTATAGTGGGCCCGAATGGGTATGGCGACTCCATCTTTGTCGATCATGCGGCCTTTATGGCTGCCCTGGGTGGTGCCTTCGGCAATGGATTCCTTGAGCAGGCAGAGATCCGGGGCAGCTTCGCTTTCAAAGACCATGTGGCACGGTTGCCCCAGAACCTGGCGGCGGTCATACCCGGATATCTTTTCGGCCGTGGAGTTGAAAAAAGTGATCAAACCGCCCCGGTTAACGGTAAATATACCAATATCGATGCTGTCCAGAATGTTCTTCAGACTCTGTTCTTCGTAGTGGAGCCGGTCGATAAGATCCCGGATGGGAGAGTGGTCCTGTAAAATGGTAAAACATCCAACCACCCTATGGTTGTGATCAAAAATCGGGGTGGCCATGCGGGTGATCAGATGCTTGATATCCGATTCGTCAACCAGCTCAACGACCGGCTCTATGCAATCTGCGGCGTCCTGATTGCGGATCATACAGGAATCCAGGCAAGGCACACCGGTAAATATCTCGCGGCAGTCCCGGCTGATCACCTCGGATTCGGTTAGACCGATCAACGCCTGGGCGCAATAGTTGATGGCACGGATATGGTAATCCAAATCAACGGTAAACGCACCGATATTCAATTCATCCAGAATGTCGAGCCACTGCTGACAATGAATTGATGGATCGCTCACGCTATCTTTTAAAGCATCGTCTCTTGTCATTGCGATCCCTTTGCGAGCGCCGGAAGCCGGATCAAAAACGTAGTTCCCTCACCGGGCGTACTCTCTACCTGGATGGCACCGCCATGGTGTTGAATGATGCCGTAGGTGGTGGATAAACCCAGCCCCACACCGAAACCCTCCTCTTTCGTTGTATAAAAGGGTTCAAAGATTCGGGCTTGTTCGTTTTTCTCAATCCCGCAACCGTCATCTTTGACCCGAATATAGATAAATTTCATGTCATTGCAAGGTCGGGCCGACAGTTCCAGCCGGCCGCCGCCGGGCATGGCGTCGATGGCATTGAAAATCAGATTGATAATGCACTGTTGCAACTGGTTCATATCTCCCATCACCATCATTGTTTCCGTGCCAATCCGTGTTTCCAATACGATCTGGTCCAATGCCATGCGGTGTTGGCTCAGAACCACGCAACGCTCCAAAAGCTCTTGAATGCTGACCGGCGCTTTCTTGTCCGTCGGTTTGCGTGAAAAGGTCAACAAGTTGCTGATAATCCGGGCGCAGCGATCGGTTTCGGTGGTGACCGTCTCAAGATAGTGTTTGAACTTGGTCAACGTCGCTTGATCATGGGCGCCCCGTTCCAACATGCGGACCATCAGCCGCAGGTAATTTAAAATACCCGAAAGCGGATTGTTGATCTCATGGGCCACGCTGGCGGCCAGACGTCCGAGGGACATCATCTTGTCCTGGTGCAGGATACGCGCCTGATCGGCCATCTCCTGTTCGAGCCGGCGCAGCTGTCGCAGATCCCGCACAAAACAGACCAGGCCTTCGTCCCGGCCCCTATCTTCAAGCTGTGCGGCGGAGATTTGTACCGGCAGCTCGTCACCGTTGCGGTGCTTGAGAAAAGTTTCATAGAGCTGAAGGCGGCCCTGCCCCCCATAGCCGGGGCCATGCAGGGCCGATAGCAGACCCTCTACGGCAGCCGGTTTGAATAAATTGTCCAGAGGCATCCGGTGCAGCACATGCTCTTGGATGTAGCCCGACATCTGCTCCATGCTGCGATTGAAGGTGACCACCCTATCGTTGGCGTCGCATCCCACGATGCCATCCATTGAACTGTCGATGAGCTTGCGCTGATACGCATAGGTCTCCATCAATTCCCTGGTGGTTTCGTCCCATCCATTTTCCAGATAACGGGTATAATCTTTGAGCTTTTGCCGGGTTTGAAGGCGCTGCTGGGCACGTTTAACGGCAATCATCAGCGCATCGTTATGCAGCGGTTTGGTGATAAAGTCCGATGCATCCAGCTGCAACGCCTTGATAGCCAGGTCCATTTCCGCAAATGCGGTGACCACGATCACCTCCACATCGGGATGGCTGGCTTTCATCTGCTCCAGCAATTCAATGCCGTCCATTCGCGGCATTCGAATATCGGTAATGGCGACGTGGGGCTGGAAGTCTCGACAGGCCTTGAGCCCCAACAAGCCATCGCTGGCGGTTTGTACGTCAAAGCCGGCGTCTGCCAAGGTCATCGATACAACATCGCGGATATCTTTTTCATCATCGATTATAAGGATGCGCCAGTTGAAAGCATCGTTCATAGCATCTCGATGGCGTTGCAAATTATAAGGGGTATCGGGCTCACATAACCAGATATTCTATTATATCGCCACTGCATTGAGCACGTCAATGCAATGGTTGGATGCTGTGACGGCGTCATAACATTTGACAATGAAGGGGGGGATCACTATAGTCCATAATGAGCAATATCTCATAACAGAAACTATTTCATCCCCCACACAGGGGGGCTATGTAAACATAAGTTCGATGTCCAAAAAAGACGATATCTTCTCGCAAGTGCTGC
>JASFKE010000078.1:0-10743 GCA_050118795.1 Desulfobacteraceae bacterium
GTTGACCAACATCTCCTGGAGCGCCTCGGCCGTGCCGGACATCTCCAGACCGATATCGAACCCCTCTTTCATGGCCAGACGCTTCTGGGCGTCATTGATGGATTCCGCGCTCACATCGACGGTGAGTGTGGCACCCATCTTGCGGGCCAGCTCCAGACGATAGGGCACCAAATCGGTGACCACCACGTGGCGGGCACCGGCATGGCGGGCAATGGCGGTGGCCATGCAGCCGATGGGGCCGGCGCCGGTGATCAGGACATCTTCGCCCAGGCAATCAAAGGACAGGGCCGTGTGGGTGGCATTGCCCAGGGGGTCGAAACAGCAGAGCGTGTCGGTGGAAATCTGGGTGTCGCAATGCCATACATTGGTGACCGGTATGGCGAGATACTCGGCGAAACAGCCCGGCCGGTTCACCCCCACCCCGCTGGTTTTGTTGCAGAGGTGACGGCGTCCCGCCAGGCAGTTGCGACAGCGGCCGCACACCAGATGCCCTTCGCCGGAGACCAGATCGCCGGGGGCGAAATCATGGACATTGTCCCCGATTTCGGCCACCCGCCCCACAAACTCGTGTCCCGTCACCATGGGCACGGGAATGGTCTTTTGGGCCCATTGGTCCCAGTTGTAAATATGGACATCGGTGCCGCAAATGGCGGTCTTTTCAATTTTAATCAGCACATCATTGATACCGATCTCGGGTACCGGCACCTGTTTGAGCCACAAACCGGGCTCGGCCTTGGCTTTTACCAGCGCGCTCATTTTCCGGGTCATCGGGTCACCTCTCAAATCCGAATTGATCTCGATACCGGCGTGTGTCGGCAGGGGTTTTTGGCCTTTTAGCCGTCCTAATTTACAGCGTCAGGTTTATACAGCTCCAGGTTTCTGCAGCTTCGGATGATGCAGCTGCCGTTCAATCCAGCTGCGGGCAAAAACAACGGGGTCGGAAGTGGACAGCGGGGGTGGATTTTGCAGGGCTTCTTTTTGGAAGCCATTGCCGCTCGGGCCTTCAGGCCATAAAGGGTCTTCGCAAGACCGTATCTTTGCACCAGCGCTCGTCGTCGCGCCGGGGATATTCCAACGTGTAATGTAAACCGCGGCTCTCTTTGCGATGGAGGGCGCACTTGATGATCAACTCCGCCACCACGGCGATGTTGCGCAGTTCGATGAGGTCGGGCACCACCTTGAAACCCCAGTAGTACTCCTCGATCTCTGCAAGGATGATCTCGATGCGGCGCCGGGCCCTTGCCAGCCGCCTGTCCGAACGCACGATGCCGACGTAGTTCCACATCAAGCGCCGTATCTCGTCCCAGTTGTGGGCCACCATGATCATCTCGTCACTGTTGGTGGTACCGGTATCATCCCAGGCCGGCGCTTTCATCAATGGAATGAAATTACCGGCCTCGAGTGTTTGCAGGGTGTGCCGGGCGGCCGTATCGGCATAGACCAGCGCCTCCAGCAAAGAGTTGCTGGCCAGACGGTTGGCGCCGTGCAGACCGGTGCAGCCGGTTTCACCGACGGCGTATAGATTCTGGATATCGGTACGGCCATGGACGTCGGTGACGACACCACCGCACATGTAGTGGGCGGCGGGAACGACGGGAATGGGCGCTTGGGTCATATCGATGCCCAACTCCAGGCACTTGCCGTAAATATTGGGGAAGCGGTCTTTTATGAAATCCGCCTTTTTGTGGGAGATATCCAGGTAGACCGAATCGGCGCCGCTCTTTTTCAGCTCGGTATCGATGGCCCGCGCCACCACGTCCCGGCAGGCCAGATCTTTTTGGGGATCATAATCGGCCATAAAGGGCCGCCCGCCGGCATCCATCAGAATGCCGCCTTCGCCCCGCACGGCCTCTGATATTAAAAAATTCTTTGCCGCGGGATGAAACAGGCAGGTGGGGTGAAATTGAACAAACTCCATGTTCGCCACGGTGGCGCCGGCGCGATACGCCATGGCCACACCATCGCCGGTGGCGATGTCCGGGTTTGAGGTGTAAAGATAGACCTTGCCGGCGCCGCCGGTGGCCAGCAACGTGACGCTGGCGGCAAAGGTTTTAACGGTGTTGGTGCCGCGCTCCAAGACATAGGCGCCGCAACAGAAATCCTCATGGGTGGTGGTGACAATGCCCCGTTTCATTCGGGTGGACTGGGTGATGAGGTCGATGGCCATGTGGTTTTCGTATAGCTCAATCCTGGGATGGTTGCGGGCATGGTCCACCAGTACACGTTCCACCGCCTGACCGGTCATATCCTTTGCATGGACGATACGGTTTTGGGAGTGACCGCCTTCGCGCCCCAGGTCAAAGCTTTGGGCGCGGTGGTCTTTGCGGGCATTTTGCTGCTGGAGATTGAACCTCACCCCCATCTCCATGAGCTCATGGATGCGTGCGGGGCCGTCCTTCACCACAAGCTCCACCACATCCCGGTTGCACAGCCCGTCGCCGGAGGCCAGTGTATCGTCGATATGCAGCCCGAAGCTGTCGTCATGGCCGAAAACCGAGGCAATGCCCCCCTGGGCGAGGTTGGTATTGCTGTCCATGGCCTCTTTTTTGGTGACCAGGGCGACAGTGCCCTTCTGCGCCACCTTGATCGCATACATCAAACCGGCAATACCGCTGCCGATCACGAGTATGTCTGTTTTTACATCCGGCATCGTAATTTTTTCTATGGGTTTACATCAGGGGCGATCTTCGTTTAGGCCTTTTCACGATAAATCCGACGATGAACCCCAAAACGATCAGGCCGCCGCCATAAAGCAGGCCGGTGTTCAGCTGGCTGCTGTAAAGCTGCTGCAACTCTTTATCCACCTTGTCCGCCCGGGCGCGTAATTCGGTGGCCTCTTTGACCGATTGTTGATATTTCGCCTTCAGCTTTAAAAACCCCTGGGACTCTCTCTTCAAGGTTTCATGCTCGGTGGTCAGCTTCTCCAGGGCGCTCTGGGTTGCACTCAAATCCCCCGTCAATCCTTTGCTGGTCGTATCGAGCTGGTTTGCCTGTTGCTTCAAGGCCTCATATTTATTCACCACCTGGGTATGCTCTTTCTGCAATCGCGCCAACAAAACATCGGCCGGCACTCTGGAGGTCAGATAGCGGGTCAGCACCCACCCCTGTTTACCTCTTGGGGTTTTGACTTCGGTGTAATCTTCACCCGGGGTGATAATCTCCAGGGGTGTTCCGGCCCGGGGCTGGGCGATAATCTTCCGGTCACTGCTCGGTCCGGTTCTCAAGGTTATGACCAGGTTGTGGGTCACATATCGGGTCTCCGCCACGCTGGAAAATGCGGTAAGCAGCACTCCCATCAAGACTAAGACGGCGATTTTTGTGAATATTTTCATACTCCATACCCCCATAGATAAAAATCATTGTCAGCTCCCCAGCCTCGGAATGTGGTGTATTCTTTGACAAAAGCACGCGGCTGTCAATAATTTCTTTTATCCTGCAGGGGATTATGATAATTTGGTAATGGAATCAATTCAAGGATGCTGGAAATATATGATCGCCTACGATTTAAAATGTGAAAACGGCCACACCTTCGAAGGGTGGTTTAAAGACGCCAACGCATTTAACGAGCAACTCAAAACCAATCTCATTGCTTGCCCGGTATGTGACAACGCCACTATCACCCGCATCCCATCCACCTTTGCCATCAAAGGTGCGCCATCCCAATCCGCCGATCCTCCCGCCCAAGTCAGCCCCGAGAAGATGGCGCGCGCCATTGCCCACTACGTGGACAAAACATTTGATAACGTCGGCGCCGATTTCGCCAACGAGGCATTGAAGATCCATTACGGCGTCAATGAACCGCGCAATATCCGCGGCGTGAGCACCCCCCAGGAGGAAGAGACCCTGCGCAAAGAGGGCGTCAGTTTCGTTAAGATACCGATACCCGTTGAAGAGCCACCGCCGGAATCCGGTACTGACAATTGATGGTGTAACGGCTGTTGATGCAATGCCGATGAAAAGGGAGAGTCACGTAAACGCCGACCGGATAGACCAGATGGCCACAGATTTCGTCCGTCAACAGAGCACCATGACGCTGGCCACCACCGACGGGCAGGCGGCCTGGGCCGCACCGGTCTATTACCTTTTTCACAAGAACGCTTTTTTCTTCTTCTCGGACCCCCAATCCCGGCACATCCGCGAGGCATCCGCCAATGAGCGGGTGGCCGCCGCCATCCATCCGTGCAGCGACGGGTGGCAGGAAATTCGCGGCGTCCAGATGTCCGGCGTGGTTCGCCAAGTCCGAGCCGGGGTCGTTGCTGCTCAAGCGTTCGGCGCCTATATCAAAAGATTCCCGTTCATCAAGGATTTCTTCGAACCGGGACAAGCCCTGGATCTGGCCGGCATCAGCAAACGCTTTAAGGTCAAATTTTACCGGTTTGACCCGGATCTTGTCTACTACCAGGACAATCAGATTCGTTTCGGATTTCGCGCCGAAGCGAAGCTGTTGGGGTTATAGTGCGCCTCGGAGAGCTATGCAATTGCCTGAAAAATCAATTGGCGCTTGCATTATTCCATAATAGTCATTATTATCAGCGGGTAATGGCCTCAATCTGATTTGGCCGCTTATCTATCTTTTATTCAGCCCTATTTAGTCTCTGTGACGACAGTCAACAGGTTCCCTTTCTCTCTCTTTATCTTGACTACGATAACGATAACTACAGGATAGATCCATGTATGAAAAACCGACATATGAAGAGTTGGAAGAGAGAATCCTGAATTTGGAAAGGGAATATGCCGGTCTTAAAAATGCAGAGAAAAACTGGGAGTTTTATTTTAACGCTTCAGTGGACCTGCTTTGCATTATTGGATTCGATCTGAAATTCAAGCAGATCAATCCAAGCTGGGAGACGATCCTTGGATGGACCCGAAATGATCTGGAGGGAAAACTTTATACCGATTTTGTTCATCCTGAAGACATTGAAGCAACAGCAGACCTCACGGGAGAAAAAAGCAAAGAGCGCAATGAACCGGCAACCCAATTTGAAAATCGCTATCGATGCAAAGATGGGTCATACCGCCGGCTCTACTGGAGCGCAATGCCGCACCGGAACAATCGACATACATTTGCCATAGCACGGGATATTACCGAACGAAAACAGGTGGAAGAGACCCTGCGGTCAAACGAAGTTTTCCTGGAAACATTGATCAATTCGATTCCAGCGCCTGTTTTCTATAAAGACAGGGATGGAAATTATCTTGGATTCAATGATGCGTACGAGGATTTCTTTGGCAAGACCAGGGACGATCTCATTGGTAAAAGCGTGTTCCACATGGCCACGCCGGAACTTGCAAAAGTCCACCATGGCATTGATCAGGAGCTTTTTCAAAAAGGGGGGATACGGCGCTACGAATCTCAGGTGGAAAATGCCCAGGGCGATATACGCGATGTCATTTTTACCAAGAGTGTTTTTAATGACTTGAATGGAAATATCACCGGGCTCATCGGAACCTTATTTGACATTACCGAAAAGAAAAAAATGGCCAATGAAATTATCCAGTCACACAAAATGGAAGCCCTTGGAGCTTTGGCCGGTGGTATCGCCCATGATTTTAACAACATATTGTCATCAATCATTGGATTTACCGAACTGTCGCTCGATGATGCAAAAACAGGCACCCTTTTGGAAGAGAATCTGCGGGAGTTATATTCAGCCGGCCAACGCGCAAAGAACCTTGTATGGCAGATACTGACCTTTGCACGACAAACGGATGAGGAGCGAAAGCCAATTCAGGTTGGCACGATAACAAAAGAGGTGCTTAAATTCATCAGATCGACCATTCCAACTTCAATTGAAATTAAACCAAACATTGGCAGCGACTCTCTTGTCATGGGCAATTCCACACAAATTCATCAAATCATCATGAATATTTGCACAAACGCCGCACACGCAATGGATGAAACGGGCGGTATTTTGGAGGTCGGCTTAAAGGATGTGAAGATCAACAAAGCCTCGAAGCTGTTCAAAAAGGGATTGAATACCGGAAATTATCTCGAGATCAGGGTGTCGGATACGGGGGGCGGCATCCCCCCAAATGTCATCGACTCAATTTTCGAGCCCTATTTCACCACCAAAGCCCAAGGGGAGGGAACCGGTATGGGGCTCTCTGTGGTCCAAGGTATTGTAGAAAGTTGTAATGGTAAAATCACAGTGGAGAGCAAACCCGGGGATGGAACCACATTCAGAGTATATCTGCCGATAACAAAGAAACAAGGTATCCAACAGGCATATGATTACGAACAGTTGCCGTCAGGAACAGAACACATCTTGTTTGTCGATGACGAAGCCCCCATAGCGAACATCGGCCGCCAGGCCCTTGAACGCTTAGGGTATCAGGTGACAACCAGAACCAGCAGTGTCGAGGCGCTCAAACTCTTCCAGGCCAAACCCGACGCCTTCGATCTGGTGGTCACTGATTTTACCATGCCGAATATGACCGGTGATCTATTAACCACAGAATTAATGGCGATTCGGCCGGATATCCCGGTAATCCTGTGCACCGGCTACAGCAACAAACTCTCTGAAGATAGAGCCATGGAGATCGGCATCAGGGCTTTTCTCTACAAACCGATCGTAAAGGCTAAAATATCAAAAACGATCAGAAAAGTGCTCGATGAGGATAGAGCCGCGGCTGCCTTGTAAATATCCTAATGGGCATCGCATCGATGGAATATATGACAAAATATGTCAATTTGTTACATAATATGTCACCACGCCTGCGTCATTGCAGCGATGCCGGTCCCTATTGACATCTTCTGTGGGATAAGCCACATCCGGCATGGTATCCCCCATTTTGGTTCCAAGGCGCTTCGTCCCGCAATAATATTTATCTCCATTATTTTCAGTTGATTATTGTTTATTATTGACATCGGCCCGGCATATGGATTCGGAGAATGCATCCACTCTATCTTGGATTATACCACCCATAATTGATCCTTGTTTTAACCTGAAAGGTAATGCATTCGATAAAAGATCCGGCCACAATTTTATGGCACATATTTTGCATTTCACCCATTTCAATCCTTTTGTAGACCCAACTTACATAGCCATGTCGCCAGATTGATCGACAGGCCAAAAGCAACCTGTTTTTCAGGCTGTTAACCATATTATGGAGAATGGAGAGAATCTCATGCGGAAAGCAATTCTGCCCGTGGTCATGACCCTGCTGCTGTCATTTTGTATGATCAACGCTGCCATCGCAGCCATTTACTCCGCCACCGCAACAGAATTGGCCGAGGCCATGGGAATCGATTCGAGTGACATCGTCTCTGCAACCATTGGGACCAGCGATACTTCAGGTGTCGGTATTGCCACCGGATATTTGGGAGAAGTCATGCCCAGAGAGGGAGATTCCTTTGTTATTTTATCTTCGGGTGCCGCCGACATCGCGGATGACGACAACAACAACGGAGGCGACGGTTCTGTATTGACTGGGCTGAACAACGGGGAGGGCCAGGATATGGTTCAATTGACACTTGAACTGAAGGTGCCAACCGATGCCACCTGCGTGAGTTTCGACTTTGTATTTTATTCCGAAGAATTTGATGAGTTTGTCGGAAGCAGTTACAATGATGCTTTTACCGCAGAACTGGGGACCTCCGATCTGAGCATCGTAAACCAAAAGGTGGTGGCACCCAAAAATTTCGCTTTCGACAGCTTGGGGAGCATCATCTCCGTAAACACAGCTTATGGCGTTAGCGGGGATACGCAAACCACCTATGACGGCGCCACACCTAAAATCAAAGCCAACACGCCCATTGATCCGGAGGCATCGACCATCACTCTGGTATTCACTATCCAGGATTTGGGAGACTCGATATATGATTCAGCCGTCTTTATCGACAATTTCGAATGGGGCATCAATACCGTCTGTACGGCAGGTACGTTTATCGATTCGGACGACGACGGCATCCAGGACCGGCATGAAATTCTAGGTCTGGATATCGACGATGACGGCATTATTGACCTGGACTTGCCTGCCATGGGCGCTGATCCGTATCACAAGGATATCTTCATTGAAATAGATTATATGGAAGATGCTGCACACTCTCACCAACCCAAGCTGGCAGCGCTGCAAAAACTGATCGACGCTTTTGCCAACGCCCCGGTGGACAACCCGGACAATGTTCAGGGCATTCATCTGCATATTGATGCCGGTCCCCACACCATTATGAATCCGGCAACAAATGCGACCTGGAGCACCCTCTACAGCAGGTCCAATGCCATTGCCCATGTCGATGAGATGGGCTCCACCGCCAGTGGGGACTATGACTGGACCGAATTTGATACCATCAAAAGCAACAACTTTTCGGCGGCACGCCGAGTGGTCTTCCGTTATGGGCTATTTATTCATAATATCGGTGGTTTAAATGATTCCAATGGCATTGAAAGAGGCACTCCTTCGACGGATTTCATCGTCGCGCTGGGATCTTGGAGTAACGGGATCGGCACTGTCCGTGAGCAGGCCGGAAGCCTTATGCATATATTGGGGCACACATTGGGACTGCGCCACGGTGGCGAGGACGATATCAACTATAAACCCAACTATTTGAGCGTCATGAATCACGCCTTTCTAACCCGAGGGCTGAGAGTCAACGGTGTGGATGGTGTATTGGACTACAGCCGGTACGACCTTGCCGATCTGGACGAAAACGACCTGGATGAATCTATTGGACTTAATGCCGGCGCTTCACTGGACAAATATGGAACCAAATATTTTGCTGATGGCACCCAACACTATTCGGACAACGCCAATAACGCCATTGACTGGAATGACAACAACCTGGACAATGAGTCGGCTGTCGTTTTCGATATCAATAATGACGGCAGTCTAACTGTACTGAGCAGCCAGAACGACTGGGACAACTTGGACTATACGGCCGGCGTCCTCGGTCAGTTGTCGGGCAGTTTAACCTTGCCGGCGACTACATCGGCGACCACCTTGACCACCGACGAAGATAATCTTTTGGAGATCTTTTACGATGTATCCATCGATATACTGTGCGACGACGATACCACCGTCATCGCAGGACAACCGACGGTCTTCACCGTTACCATAGATAATATCGGCACACTTGCCGATACTTACGACCTCAGCGGTTATTCTTCTTCTGATTCGCTCAATTTCAGTTCATTGCCGGCAGATATCGCGTTGAACGCCGGAGAGTCCACCAGCATCGAGGTGACATTAACCCCACCTGCTTGGAGCCAGCCGGGTAATGTGTACAAGGTCGCCATTGCGGTTGAAAGCGATAATAACCCGAATATGGCCGATAGCAGTGAGTATAACCTAGCTGTAACCCAGGATAATGGTAAATCTATTGACTGGGATCTCGATGGCGCCTACAGTTCCGCCGGCGGCTGTTTTATCACCAGTATATCCAAGTAGACGGAAAGGGGGTTTATCCCCCTTCCTATGTTGGTTTCCAGTAGTCGGATTTTCGAATCTTAATAGCAACCATTTTTAACCCTGTCGCTGTAAAAGTCTTTAGGGCGAAAGAGTAAAGCAGAGTAAACCTTTGGCATAAGCAGGCGCTGATCATAAATCCGGGTTCAACCGCCACCCCAGAAGGGATCGCCGCCGGTTGGGGGTGTCGGCCCGCACCGCCACCCGGACCGCCTTGGCCGAGCCCACAAGGATGACCATCTGCCGCGCCCGGGTCAGGGCCGTGTAGAGCAGGTTGCGCTGCAGCATAATATAGTGCTGGGTCACCATGGGCAGGATAATCACCGGGTATTCCGATCCTTGGGATTTGTGCACGGATATGGCATAGGCCAGGGTCAGTTCGTCCAGCTCCGCGTCATCATAGCAGACCCGGCGGCCGTCATAATCCACCCACAGCCGGCCCTTGTCTTTTTCCCGGCGGCAGACCGTTCCAATCTCGCCGTTGAAGACCTCTTTTTGGTAGTTGTTGCGCAGGTGCATCACCTTGTCACCCAGGTACAAGGCGCTCTGTTTCTCCGTGTTGGGGTTCAGGGCCGCCTGGAGCATGTTGTTGAGTGCCATGGTGCCCAAAGGCCCTTTGTGCATGGGGGTGAGCACTTGCACCTGCTTTACGCCATCGAGGCCCAACTGCGCTGTAATGCGGTCCCGGCACAGGGTAAGGATGGTCAGGGCAATTTTTTGGGGATCGCTCTCTTCGATGAAGGTGAATTCCGTCAAGGGGGCGCCGGATTCCAGCCGGGCCATATGGGGCAACTCCCCTTGTTGAATCCGGTGGGCGTTGGCGATGATCGGGCTGCGGGAGGCCTGGCGAAAGATCTCTTTGAGCTCGAAAGCTTGAACCACCTGGGACTGGATTAAATCGGCCAACACCGTACCGGGTCCCACAGACGGCAATTGGGAGACGTCCCCCACCAATATCAACCTGGCCCCGTGGGGCAGTGCTCTCATCATATGCCCCATGAGCAGAATATCCACCATGGAGGCTTCATCCACCACCAGCGCCTGGGTATCCAGGGGGTTGTCCTGGTCATGCTCGAAATGGCCTTCGGACAGATTGAAACCCAGCAGCTTATGCAGGGTGGCGGCCGGCCTGTGGGTAATTTCAGATATGCGCCGGGCGGCCCGCCCGGTGGGGGCGGCCAGAAGATAGTCCACTGCCACCGCCTCAAACATGGCGGCGATGGCCCGTATGATAGTGGTTTTGCCGGTGCCCGGGCCGCCGGTGATAATGACCAGGCGCTGATCCAGGGTGCTTTGCAGCACGGCCAGTTGGGTCCCGGTGAGCTCGATGGCCAACCG
>JASFKE010000079.1:0-10686 GCA_050118795.1 Desulfobacteraceae bacterium
TCCGGCGAGTTCGCCCATCATCATCTTCAGCATAAAGGCCGGCGCGGGCATGCCGGCCGGCCGGCCCAACACCTTGCCAAGCGCTGCGGCCATCGCACGGTTGCGGACCGGATGGGGGGCGCACAGATTGAAAGGTCCGGTTCGGTCGGAACCGGACGCCACAAACTCGAGGGCCTCGACCATGTCCTGAATATGAATCCATGGGAACCATTGCTGTCCGTTTCCCAACGGGCCGCCCACAAAAGAGCGAAAGGGGGGAATCATTTTCCCAAGGGCGCCGCCGTGGGCCCCCAGAACAATGCCGAATCGAGCGATGACAACGCGAGCCCCCTTGGCTTCGGCAACCTTGGCTTCACGCTCCCAATCTTTTGATACCGCCGCTAAATAACTCCTGCCGGGGGGCGATGATTCCGTCAATTCGGTATCGCCGCAATCACCATAATACCCCACAGCCGATGTGCTCACCAGAACAGTTTGGGTCGAATCGGGCAGCGCCTCGACCAGATAACGGGTGGTCAAGATGCGGCTGTCGAATATCTGCTGTTTGTAGTGTCTGGTCCAACGCCTGAAAATAGTGCGGCCGGCCAGGTTGAATACAAGGTCGGCTTCAGAAATGACCTGTTGCCAGGCACCGGGCCGGGTCGTATCGGCCGATACAAATGTGAACCGGTCATGGTCGATCAGGCGGTAACGCGTGCGGGAACCGATGGCCGTGACCCTGTGGCCCGCGTTGAGCAAGTGCCGGCACAGATAGGTCCCCACAAAGCCGGTGCCTCCGGTTATGGCGACATCCATCGCTCCACCTCCCTGCAATACGACTTATGGCTTCACCCCAACGCGAGTGGCCGCTGCACATCCCGCACACCTTATTCACTTATCCGAAATGGTATTTTCCGGATTCGATGAAAGGTGGGTCCTCCACATCGATGGCGTGCACGATGGCGTTGTTCAATCTGGCTTTGGTCTCCTCGATGATGGGGCGTTTTTTGTTGATCTGCTGTGAAAATTTGAGCGCCTCATCCATCAACCGGTCCATATGGAACGCGCCCTTTACAATGCCATGGGCCATACACATTTCTGCCGTGAGCCGTACGCCGGTCAACTGCATTTCCCGCAGTACGGATTCAGGGATCGCACTGTGCAATATGGCATTCATGCCGGGTAGAAACGGCATGCCCAGATCGATCTCAGGCAGGCAGAAATAGCCCCGATCCGATCGCATAAAGCGAAAGTCGAACGCGCTGCTGAATATGGCGCCACCTGCAAAGGCGTGGCCGGTGATGGCGGCAACGGTCACCAGGGGGTATGTCACCATGCGCTTGAACAACACATTGAGTTGATAAAAAAAGCGCTTGGCCGTGGCCAGGTCCTGCCGCTGCAGGATCTGGAGCAACCACTCCAGATCGATTCCGTTGGAAAAGATTTTTTCATGGGTGCTGTGGACCACCATGGTGGTCGCTTCCGTACCGTTTTCAATCTCATCCATCACCCCCAACAGGGCCTCTATAAAGGGAAAATTGAACCGGTTTTCTCCATCATTCAGGGATACACGGGCCACATGGCCGTCGACCTGAAATGTCACCAATGCCATGGTGATCTCTCCTTGTTCCTGTGGGGGAGCGGGAAAATCATTATTTCACAGGCGACTGGGGTGCGTCAATTGCCTGGAAAAAGAAAAAGGCGGTATGTGGCCCGGGCCCCATACCGCCTTTGGAAACTAAATGTGTTTTCCGGTTAGCAACCGCATTGACTCTTCTGTTCGGAGCTACAACTGCAACCGGCGCCGGTGCCAAAGTCGATACCGCAATCGAGCTTGAACCCATACATGTGAAAATCAACCTTGATGGGCTTTGCGCGTTCGAGAAACTCTTTGTTGACGATGTATTGATGACCCTCGATTTCAAATTGTTCATCAGCGTCATTAGGCTCATCCAGAGCCATTGCCAGGCCGGGGCCGCCTCAGCCGCCTTCGTTTAGGAAAATCCTTATGGGACGAACCTCTTTGTCGCTGAAATATGCTGCGATTTGTTCTGTAGCTGCAGATGTTACTTCGAACATGATATCCTCCTTAAAAAATATTGGGGCTGCCCGTTACCGGCAACCTTTGGCTGTCGGCCCATGTAAAGCAGAGCTTCCCAATGCCGGACCAAGAGCTGGCATGCGCGTTGATTTTCCAAGCTAACCACAGCCGACGCCATTGTCAATTCATCGCGTCAACGACCACCCGCTTGTCGGGGTGGCTTGGGTTTCCGGCCTCGGGCCGGTATCCGAAAGCACGCCGGTGCTTTAAACGCTTCGGTTGTCGGCTGTTGCAATACACATAGTTTGAAAACGACCACTCAAACTCAAACCATGAGGGGATGCGATTAACTGAAAGCCTTTCAATTGTCAAGATAATCCCGATACACCAATGATAAGCCATCGAAATTATCAATGCTCACCAGATCATCCCCCTTTTTCATTTCTTATCGGCATTTGGCGGAAAAAGCTAAGGTGTACTTAAAGCGTATTTAAAATCCGTTCATATGTCGCTCTATCCGAATCTGAAAAGAGCACAAAGATGATTTGGATCATGGCAGGGTGCTCTTCCAGAAAATGGACGGCGGTACTCAAGGCAATGGTGGCTGCTTCGTGAATCGGATAGCCATAAACGCCGCAGCTGATCGCCGGCAAGGCGATGGTCCGGATATTATGGTCCAGCGCCAATCCAAGGCTGTTGCGATAACACGATTCAAGCAACCGGGGATCTTGGGGTGTTCCGCTATAAATCGGTCCAACAGTGTGAATCACAAATCGGGCCGGCAATCGATATCCTTTGGTGATCCGGGCCTCTCCTGTGGGACAACCACCGATGGTGCGGCACTGTGCCAGCAGCTCGGGACCGGCCGCCCGATGGATGGCCCCGTCCACACCGCCCCCGCCCAAAAGGCTGTTGTTGGCTGCATTGACAATGGCGTCCACCGAAAGCTTGGTGATATCCCCCTGACGGATTTCGATTTTTGATCGAATCGATGGGTCCATGGCCGGCCTCCTATATTTGGATCATTGGGTTGGATTACAAGTCATAAAGCGTGTCGTCTTTTTGTGGCGCCGGGCGACGGGTTTTTTTACCACCCTTTTTGGAGGTCAACTGAAAAGGGTCCTCGCTTTCGAGGATGTCGCCCATCTCTGCCTCAATCTGGTCCGGATCTTCTCCACTCTCAATGCGTTGCAGGGCCTCCTGCATGCCGGCGCCCATTTCCAACCCGGTCATTTCGGTCAACTTTCGCATGAGGTTGGCGGCCTGTTTGGGGTCATCCTCGTTAATGCCCTCGGCTTCACCCGCCAGCATCTGCATGGCCTGCTCCATCTTGCGCTCGTCGATGGGCAGGTCGTCGGTGTCACCCCCCTCTTTTGCCCGTCCGGTTACGGCAAATGCCGACATCTGGCGACTCAGGGGTTTGGTTTTACACTTCGGGCACTTGGGTGTTTTTTGGGTATTGATGGTCTTGGAAAAAAAATTAAAGAGGGTATTGCAGTCGACACAATAGAATTCATAAATCGGCATGATTTTCCTCAATGGATTTTGTCAGTCACATGTTAATCGAAGATAGGTATCTAATATGACAGGATTAATAAGATCCAAAGACGCCAATGTCAACCTTTACCACAGGGTTTTATCAAACAAGGGTAAAAAACGTTTGCAGCCCCACGGGTTGGCATACCGAATCTTGGGGATGAGAGATTGTTTATTGGATCGCGCAAGTTGACTTGCCATGGCCCTTGGTGTTACATCAGCGGCCGAATTGAAATCCCACTTATGATGATAACGAAAGGAACAACAACCTATGGAAACAACCCTAGCGATCGTGAAACCCGATGGTGTTGCCCGCGGCTTCATTGGAGAAGTTGTTAAACGCATTGAAGGCAAGGGCCTCAAGATCAAAGCCATGAAACTCATCCAGATGACCAAGGCCCAGGCCCAAGGTTTCTACGCGGTTCACAAAGAGCGGCCCTTTTTTGACAGCCTCACCGATTTTATGACCTCCGGTCCGGCGGTGGTGATGATCCTTGAGGGCGAAAACGCGATTTCCCAATGGCGCGAAATGATGGGCGCCACCAACTATAAAGAAGCTGCCGAGGGCACCATCCGGCGCGACTTTGCAACCGACATTGAAAAGAATGTGGTACACGGATCAGATGCGCCCGAAACAGCCGCCTTTGAAACCGGCTACTTCTTTAATGCTTTTGAACGGGTATAATGGCGACCCAGGCCCGTCTGAAAAACATTACGGTGGTATTGAACAAACCCCGATATCCGGAAAATATCGGGGCAGCCGCCCGGGCCGCGTGTAATATGGGCATTGAGCGCCTGGTGGTGGTGGATCCGGAAAAGTTTGACATGGATCGAATTTTGACCCTGGCCACCCATGCCGCCGCGGATGTCGTCAAGGGGATGATCCGGTTTGATGATCTGCAAACAGCGCTTGAGCCCTATCACTATGTGGTGGGGACCACTGCGCGTCTGGGCGGTCAACGGCAAACAGTGTCGTCCCCTTCCCAGATGGCCGGAGAGCTGATTCCCATTTCGGTAAAAAACCAGGTGGCCCTGCTCTTCGGGCCCGAAGATCGCGGCCTGACCAATGAAGAGATCCGGCTCTGCCACCTGCTGGTCAACATTCCCACAGCACAATTTTCTTCTCTCAATCTAGCCCAGGCCGTCATGGTGCTTTGCTACGAACTTTACAAGGCCGTCTTGCCCGAACCGAAAACCTTCAAGCCGCGGCTGGCCAGCCGCCATGAATTGGACGGAATGTATGACCAGGTCAAAGAGATCCTGGTTAGAATCAATTATATCCAACCGGAAAACCCCGACTACTGGATGAATAAATTACGCCACTTTTTCACAAGAATGCAGCTTCGCGCCGGAGAAATCAGCATCATTCGCGGGATTTGCCGCCAGATCGACTGGTATGCCGGAAAATGCTATCGCGACGGTGCGGATGGTGTTAAAGCCCCCCAGCTTGATGGAAAGAGGAAATAAGGATATTGACGAAGCCATGGCCCATCTTGTACATTAGTAGCCCAGTCCAAAAACATTATCTCACTACAGGCTTTGGTATTCCGCTCACTGGCCGATAATAATACTATCATTGAAGATATGTCACGCATAAAGGAGCTGACTATGCATAGTGTCTTAATCATTGAAGACGATGAATTTGTTATGAATATGCTCAAACAGACGTTTGAGAGAGCGGGTTATGACGTCGGCACGGCTTCCAACGGCAGTGAAGGCCTTAAACTTTACCATAGCAAGCCTTTTGACGTGGTCATAACCGATCTCATCATGCCTGAAATGGAGGGCATCGAAACCATATCCGTTTTACGCAAGGACAACCCTGATATCAGGGTTATCGCCATCTCCGGTGGTGGGCGTAACAGCCCGGAAGATTACCTTTATCTGGCAAAAAAGCTAGGCGCCGCGCGAACGTTTCCAAAGCCGGTGGATCGAAACATGCTACTGGAGGCCGTCAAAGAACTCGTTGGTTGATGTGACCACCCAGTCCGAATATATCTCCCTTCACTTGCTTGCCAACCTACCCATAACATACTATCTTACCTGATAGTCGTATGAGCTATATGGTAAAAAGTTAAAAGCCTTGGATCCGGAGCCCGAAGGCTCGCTGAACATCTGGGTAAACCCTGTGGTTGCACTAAATCGATTCGTCGCCTTTGGCGCTGTTAAACTGCCGGTCGGGTGACCGATGGGACCCAAAAATTTTAGGAGGAGTAGATGCGTGGAATCGCATTGCGCTGGCTTACCTTGACAGGCGCAATCTTACTGGCGTCTTACATGCTCGAAGGCATCCGTATCAGCGGATTCATGTCCGCAATCGGTGCCGCGGCAATTTTAGGCATATTAAACGCTTTTTTCAGGCCCATCGCCCTTATTTTGACGCTGCCCATCAATGTGCTGACTTTGGGGCTGTTTACCTTTGTCATCAATGCCGTAATGCTC
Source organism: Desulfobacteraceae bacterium (assembly GCA_050118795.1). Taxonomy (GTDB): domain Bacteria; phylum Desulfobacterota; class Desulfobacteria; order Desulfobacterales; family Desulfosarcinaceae; genus JARRKU01. Next base: position 5,999 of record JASFKE010000079.1, read on the forward strand.
AAGATGGCGTCCGGCGTTATCAGCGGTTTCGACATCCACGGCTTTTGGCCGGCCCTGTTCGGCGCTTTGATCATTAGTTTGGCAAGCTGGCTGCTCAATATGTTCATCAACGATAGAGGCCGGGTGGATGTGATTGATTTGAGGCATCGGGGTGGAAATCGTTGGGAGTAAATAACCAGTATGAAATGGATCTGGATCATACTCGCCCTTATCTACCTGCTTTCGCCATTTGATTTCATACCGGGCTTCCATCCTGCCGGCTGGCTGGACGACATTGTCGTAGGGGTGCTGCTCTTTCGTTATTTGTCCAAGATTGCGCGGTCCGGCCAACCGCCGTATGGAAAAGATCAAAAGACTCAGCAGCAGGAAAGTCCCCAGGGGAACACCTCTAACGGTAAACAGATACGCACGCCCCATGAGATCTTGGGCGTTGCGCCCAATGCCGATCAAAAGGAGATTCAAAAGGCGTATCGCAAATTGGCGAACCAATACCATCCCGACAAAGTCGCCCACCTGGGGGAGGAATTTCAGATCCTGGCTGAGCAGCGATTCAAAGAGATCCAGGAGGCATACGACAAACTAACGTAACATAATGAAGATGGCAAGATGGTGAATTGACTTTGTTTCATTGCGCCAGAATCACGGCACTTGAAGTCCGGCCATCGACCTTCAACACAATGGGTTTGGCCAACTGGACATAAGAGACGAATTCTGTTTCCCGGGACACCTTCTGGCGGGTCAACCAGGCCCAATCGAAACGATCGGGTTCCCACCGATCGATGCTCATATAACTAACGCCCAGTGAGACCAAATTGTGAAAAAAATGAGCCCCAATGGAGGGTTCTGCATTTAATTTATCCGATACGGTCTCTACAATCGCCGCTACATTTGAAATATCCGCCCACCGCACCGGTATTCCCAGCCACGGATCTGCGGTTCCCCATCTTCCGGGTCCCGCCAGCAGGTAGTTTCGGTTCAGGCTGTCGGCATAAGAATTGAGCTCAGCGACCTGGGAGGCGATGGTGCGCGTCTTGGCGGGGTCAAAGGCATCCGGCTTCACATAGATAATGTCCCATATCTGATGGTGACTCATATTGCCCATGGCATGGCTTGAGAAGCACAGGGCCTGTTGCCTCTCCTCCATGCTTATGGAGACTTTGACATTGGCTCCGGAGGCCGTCATGGGCCGCATCTGAAGCAGGTGGAATTGGGATGGCTCATCTTTTGAAGAAGCTAAATCTACGGCAAACTCCATTTCAACGGGTCCATCCAGTGCAGCTTCACCGGCGGCAAGGAATTTGAGCAGGATCTGTGATAATGGAAACTGATCATATTTCAGAACTCCGGCAAACGTCAGCACCCTCGGTCCGTTGATATGGGTCGTCTCTTTTATGCGATGTTCCTCCACTACGTAGGTTCCGGCCAGCATCTGTACAGGTGTCTCCCCATCGGCATCACTGACATGACGCCGTACGACATGGTCCCTGCCATCGGCATCCGGCGACCAGTCCGCATTTAGCTGCAATGCATAAAATCGACGCTGGGAATAGGTCAACACCTCCTCTACGCTGCTTCGTTGAGGCAGTCGTTTTGGATATTTTGGGCAAAATCGCAGAGCCCTCTCACCGGCGACCACCTGCTTGCCAAAACCCAATGCGATTGTTGCCGCGCCTTCGTCCGGACTCGTTCCTGCCGGAGGGTAATAGTTACGAGACAGGGCCACCCCTGAAATGGCTGGGTAGTAATATTCACCATGGGGCGTTCCCGCTGCCTGCTGAACGATCACCGCCATTTGCCCCAACGCTATGTGGTGTCCGATGCGTCTGGCATAGGCCTTGGGACCTTGATAAAAAGTGGAAGCATATACCAATTTTACGGCCCTGACCAGATTGTCCAGCCGCGCATCCAAATCGGTTTGATCATTGGAGAGCATATAGGTTCGGTAGAGACCGGCATAGGCATGATAGCGCGCATCTTCCAACATGCCTGAAGAACGCACTGCCAGCGGGAATGTATGATCGGCCAGGTAATCGCCAAGGCAGGCCTTAATACTGTCCGGCATACGGCCGCATAAAAATTGGGCGCCCACAGCCTCATCCGGGAGATTATCCCGTCGTAGGTGCTCCAAGTCGTTTTCAGCCATGAAGGCTTCAAACCCCGAACCTGCTATCACCAGTGTTTTAGGAACGCTGATCTCCACTGCCGGAAAACTGTCCCCTACGTTGGGTTCGTGTTCCAACAGGCCGTTGAGCGATGCCAACCCCTGCGCTTTTCCACCGATGGCACCACTTCCGATAATATGAAATCCGGACTTGGCATCAAATCTGAGTTTGTATTGGTCAGTCGACAAAATAATACTCTTTTTCTCTGGGTAGCCGCAGCGCAACTTGTGGCCTGCCGGTTTTGGTTTGGGCGGGTCAAAACCATACGCCCTTGATACTTATACTTGAAGATACGGCTGATTAGCAAGAGGTCACTCAATATGCCCCATAGTTGCATAAAAAATGGCGAAAATGGTGAAAAATATTTTCACCATTGAACAAAATTTAAGATCCTGTCTTTTTTCAACCACTAAACCAACGGTTAAAAATCCAACACTTTTTCACACCTTTTTTAGGACTATTGCTTGACGGTGTTGGCACGTCATGACTATCTATACCCTTCAAGAGATCCTAACGCCCACCTTATCCAATGGTGGATCATCCTAACGGAGAACTGACAATGCGCATTGGATTCATCGGTGCCGGTAAAGTCGCCGCGCCCTTCGGTCGTTATTTGCACAAAAGGGGCATAAATATCAGCGGATACTTTGATCGGCATGTTGATAAAGTGGCCCATGCCTGCGATCAAACCCGAAGCAAAGCCTTTAAAAACATTTCAGAAACGGCCCTGCACAGCGATATCATCCTGATCACGACCCAGGATGACAAAATCGCCGCCGCATGCCGGCAACTATGTGAGGATAAATCCATTACGCCACGTCATCTGGTGGGGCATATGAGCGGAGCACACTCATCGCGCATATTGGGCGAAGCTAAAAAATTGGGGGCCACCGTCTTCAGCCTGCACCCTCTTCAGGCTTTTGCCGATGAAGAGAAGTCCCTGACCGATCTGCCCAATGCCTACTTCAGCCTGGAATCGGAAGAGAGCGGACCCGATCCTGTTCTTGAGATGCTATCCCGGATGGGCAATCCCTATTTTAAATTGTCTCCCGAGGTCAAAAGTCTTTACCATCTGTCTGCTTGCATCGTATCCAACTATCTCGTGACCCTTATGGCAAGCGGTCTCGACGCCCTGGAAAAATCGGGTATCGATCCCCGACAGGGATTTACCGCCATGCGTCCCTTGATCGAGGGCACGCTCAGCAACATTGCCAAGATGGGACCTGCCAAGGCCCTTACCGGCCCTGTGGCACGCGGTGATGCCGGCACCATTGGGCAACATATAAAAGCGTTGCAATCACCTGAATTTGATGATTTGAGATCGGTTTATACCTTCATGGGGCTCAAAACCCTTGAATTGGCGTCAAAAGAGACCCTCAAGAACCAGGATAAAGCGGATGCTGTGAGAAAATTACTCGAAGACAAATAGAAAGGAGCCATCATGGCCGCAAGCCCGTTTACGATCCAATCGTTCAAGTCCGCCAAAGCCAAAGGTGAACCCATCACCATGCTGACAGCTTATGATTACACCACGGCCACCCTTCTGGATGAAGCCGGTGTCGATAGCATCTTGGTGGGCGATTCTCTGGGCATGGTGATGCTGGGGTATGAAAACACCCTCAAGGTCACCATGGACGACATGATCCACCACACCAGGGCGGTGGCCCGCGGAACGCGTAACGGCCTTTTGATTGGGGACATGCCGTTTCTCTCGTATCATATCAGTGTTGAAGAGACCGTACGCAACGCGGGGCGTTTTGTGCAGGAGGGGGGCGCCCAGGCTGTCAAGTTGGAGGGCGGACAAACTGTTATCGATAAAATCCAAGCCATCGTGAAGGCCCAGATCCCGGTGCTGGGTCATCTGGGATTAACGCCCCAATCCGTTAACGCCATGGGCGGGTTTAAGCTTCAGGGTAAAGATATCGAAACCGCCCGGCAAATTCTCGATGATGCTTTGTTGCTTCAAGATGCCGGTGTGTTTGGAATTGTTTTAGAGTGTGTCCCCAGCGCACTGGCGCGCATCATTACAGAGAAACTGGATATCCCCACCATCGGCATTGGCGCCGGATCCCAGTGCGATGGCCAGGTGCTGGTGATTCAAGATCTGCTGGGCATGTTTCGCCAGATGCGGCCCAAGTTCGTCAAAACCTTTGCCCAAGGGGGCGACACCGTGGTTTCAGCTGTCAAACAATACATTGATGAAGTGCGTGCTGGAACATTCCCTGCAAAAGAGCATGGCTTTGCCATAGATGAAAATATATTGGAAAAACTGCGATAGCACCAAATGCCGGGCGGACAAAAGCGACGTCCGGCGCAGGGCAACAGCTATGCGCCACGATCTGCCCGACATCAACAAAGCTGGAGTTTGGCCAGATGCAAATCATTGAAACAAAACAAGAGTTGCGCCGTGTGATCAACAGCGCGCGACAATCGAATCACTCCATTGGGTTTGTACCTACCATGGGATACCTCCATGAAGGTCACCTGTCTTTGATGCGCCGGGCACGCCGGGAAAACGACCTGGTG
>JASFKE010000080.1:0-10650 GCA_050118795.1 Desulfobacteraceae bacterium
AAATGATGGCATTGTCATCTGACTTGGAATACCCCGATGTCGAGGGATCTATGACGGTATCGAACATGATGGCACCTCCTGCTTGTGGACCGCTCTAATTGTCGGCCTTGATGATCTCATATATCTGTCGCTCTTTTTCACTGAGCATCTGTGCCTGCTCGACGATTTTATCCAGAAAACAGTGGTAGAAATCGTGCCGCAGGCTGTCCCGGTTGGCAATTACGAACCAGCGGTTGCGGGTCCAGTTGATGGGCGAAGTGTCTTCGCGGCCCTCTTCGAAAATGCCCACCAACGCCTCTGATTTATCGGTAATGATATCGAACGAACGACCGCCGATGGTTTTGATCAAATCCGCAGCGCCGGGATGGGATACCTGTATTTCAACAGTGGCGGGCAGATTCCCCATGGCAATATAGCGGACCCCCACGCCTCTTTGCTCGGCTTTGATCAGATCGGTGCGCAACCGGTCGGCCGACGCCGGAAACAGTCGCACGTAGATCTCTTTTTGAGCAGCTGCGATCATCTCTTTGGCTTTGGTGATCACCTTTTCATATCCGCGTAACATCCATATGAATTCATAGGACATATCGGCTGAATTGCCGTTGAGCTTCTCTTTCAGAGTCTCCAGGCCTTGGTCGAATTCACGCTGCAGGTGCTTGTACAACTCCTCCGGCGGCAGGGGGACATAGAGCCCTTGGCCCACATCGAGGACGAAACCTTTGCGCACCATGTTGCGCAGCACATCGTACACCCGCGAGCGGGCCATGCCGGATATTCTGCTGATTTGAGAGCCGTTGATAGGGTGTTGAGCGGCCAGCGTCAAATAGCAGGTAATTTCGTATTGGGAGAAACCCAAGTTTTTCAGTTTATCGTGATCTGTCATCTTAGCCTCTATATCGGCATTATGTTGCTATTACCTTAGCGACAAAAATATATCTTATGCGTTGTGATTCGTCAAGGGGGGGTTAGGAGCCGGCGCCGGCGATCTGCCGAATCCACGCTAACAACCTGGGCGCCAGCGGCCCGGGCTTTCCGCCGGCGATGGCTTGGTTGTTGATACTTGTCACCGGCAAGATTTCGGTAACCGTGCCGGTAAGAAAGACCTCATCCGCCTCAAGCAGGGCCGATTGATCGAAATATTCTTCCCGTACGGCAATATCCCGGTCTTTGCAGATATTGAGGATGTGGTGGCGGGTAATCCCCGGCAGGATGTTGGCGGTCAATGGGTGGGTTACCAGGACGCCTCGGGTTGCGATAAAGAGGTTGGAGGCTGTGGCCTCACGCACCACGCCGTCATCGGCCACAAAAATGGCGTCATCGGCCCCCGCATCCAGGGCCTGTTGTTTGGCCCATGTATTGGGCAAGAGCTGGACGGTCTTGATATCGCATCGATGCCAGCGGATATCGGTCACGGTGATGGCTTTTGCGCCATGGGCGCAGAGCTCCGGGGCTATAAGCGGAACCGGTCGTACTGTTATGATCACCTGGGCCTGCGCATTTTGGGGGAAGGCGTGGTTGCGCGGTGCCACGCCTCTGGAAATTTGCAGGTAGATGCCGGCGCGATCATATCCGGCGCGATGAAATGTCTCGGCAATGGCGTGTCGGATAGCATCCCGGGAAAGGGGCTTGAATGCCAAGGCATTCAGGGAGCGCTCCAAACGATCCAGATGCTCTTCCACAGCAAAGATTCGGCCGCGGTAGGAGGTCAAAAATTCGTAAACGGCATCGCCGAACTGGTAACCGCGATCCTCTATGGGGACATACGCCTCTTCTATGGGTATGATTTTTCCATTCAAATAGGCGAGTTCCGGCATGGTGCCCTCCTTTGATTTTATAGCTCATCGGTAAATTAATAAAATCTCGCTTGCAAATCCCCGTCACATTTTCATAAAAGCGTATGGATCGATAAACCATTCAATTGAAGTGAGACCATGTTTAAAAATATTTTAAATTATATCAAAATTGAACATACGGCGTTTAGTCTGCCTTTGATCTTCACCGGCGCCTGGATGGGAGGAAAAGATCAGTGGCCCCGTTTGTCGATATTGTTGCTCATTGTGTTGGCCGCTGTGGGAGCGAGAATTTTCGGTATGTCTTTCAATCGGATATTTGACCGTCGCATTGACGCCCTCAACCCGCGTACCGCCACAAGAGAGCTCCCCGCTGGAAAGATGGACCTTTTGACGGCTTTGACCATTGCGCTGGCCGCTTTGGCCTTATATTTAGGGGCCTGTATTGCGCTGGGCCGTTGGTGCGTCTATCTGTCGCCGCTGCCCCTTATTCCACTGACGGGGTATTCCCTGTTGAAGCGGTTTACCTGGCTATGCCACTTCGGCATCGGCCTGTGCCTGGCTTTGGCGCCGCTGGGTGCTTATGTGGCAGCGGCAGGTCACCCCAAATTTACCTTGGAGGTGGTCTTGTTTGCCGGATTTGTCTTTTTCTGGCTCAGCGGCGCCGATATTATCTATGCCATCATGGACATCGAGAGCGACCGTAAAACCGGTATATACAGCATTCCCGCCAAGCTTGGCGCTGTAGGCGCACAATGGGCGTCGGCAGCGGTCCACATGGGGGCGCTGGGTTGCCTGACAGCCCTGTTGATGGCTTCACCCAATACAGCGTCCATCATTGCCTTTGTCATTACATTGGGCCTATTTGTTCTTATGTACATGCCATTTATTCCGGTGCCTAAACGGTTTTTTCCCATATCGACCCTGGCGGGTGTGGCCGGCGCCGTGACCCCCATGCTTTTGTAGGGCAACTGACCCATAGGATGAAGCGGAAGGTTTTCCATGAATGGCTCCCACCGCTCCATGGGAACTGTTGCTGCGACTGTTCAACTGATGGGTTTGGATGTGGTCCGGCAGCATGGGGAGATGGTGTTTGTCTCCCACAACTTTTCATTTTTAAAATTTACCGAAGACGCCGGGGGGCTTTATCTTTTCTATCGTAATCATCAACGATATCAAGCCATTGGCTCAGACATTGAAATGCAAATTCATCCGGGCATTCGATCTCCACCGGTATGAGTCCTATCCGCATCGATACCTTTTCGTCATCGCCCCAGGGCCACCAGGCGACACCCAGTACTGTGTTGTTCACCATATGGGAAGTGAAAAAAACCTGTCCCGGCATCAATCCGTATTCTGAGTGGATGTATTTGTTGACTGCTTCGGCGGCCTCATTGATGGAGGCATAGTTCCAGTGGTTGCGAAATTCCTTGAACAGCGGATAGAATACCATTTCCGCCGCCTCTTCATCCAGGACGATCACGGCCATTCTTCGCTCTCGATCCCACTGCCAGTGATACTCGTCAGGAATATTAAGACAAATTTTACGGCATATTTCCTGAAAAGGTTCTAATGCTTTCGAATTTAAGACCATGGCGACCATCTTTTTAGCTGCCGGCAGTGGCGATATCTGCCTCTATCCGGGGTTGAAAATAGGGCTCTATTTTCCACTATCGGCAATTTGTAAGATTCCATGAGTTATCATCCGACTTTTGCATCGATGGGGCATATATTGTGGCTATTATGCCTCTTCCTGGCTTGGAACGACCAAAACCGGTATATTGCTGCGGCGGACAATTCGGCGGGCAGTTCCCCCCATCAAGGCGTCTTTGACCATGCCATACCCATGGGTCCCCATGACGATGATGTCGGCATGATGGCCTGAAGCCGTCGAGAGAATCATATCCACAGACATTCCCTTGCGAATGAGGAGATCGTCGGTTCGTATATTTACCTCCTCGATGTCGGTCTGCATATCCTCGCAAAATTGTTGCAATTTCTTTCCAAGGTCATCCACCATGGTGCTTTCAAAATCCAATTGCAGATTGACCCATTCCGATTCTCCCATGGCACCGCTGATCTGCATATAGGTATTGGGGTTCACCGGTTCAATAACATGCAACACCATAATCTGGGCCTGGTATCGCTTTGCCAAACTCGCCGCATAGCCAAAAGCCAAGCGTGAATTATCTGACAAGTCTGTAGCGTAGAGAATTTTTTGAATTTTGGGCAGCATAGGATCCTCCTTAAGCTAATTGGGATTGACCGCCAATGTGGTTGTATGGACGCAGCAGGGTTCGCGATAAGGCGCAGATTGGACAATAGGCGCTCTGGGTCAGGGCAGACCACGTGCCGTGAGAGTGGATGGGGAGCAATGAACGGCAGATTCATTCAATTGACTAATCTATACCATGGCCTAATAGTATCCTTCAAGCCGCAAAGACAAGTTGGAGGCTCACATGTTTTTACTAAATTCATTGAATCCTGCGCCGATAAACTGTTAAGTAACTAAAGTTGGCAAACTATTTTTGATTTGCCACACCTGTCGAAGCTGAAATGGATGTGCCGCGCCGCAATCAGATGCTGTCACCCTAATTGAATGAAGCTGATCGCTTGCCGGCATGTAATACAAACCTCTCACCCGGGATCTGGTTATGTACAGTGCTATAAATGATGACGTGTTCAGGAAGTTTTTAGAGTCTGGCAAAAAAGAAGAAGAGGCCGAAAATGATAAGAGGGCCTTGCGTAAACGGTGCCAAAATTGTTCAGACAGGCCATACTGTGACATGGATTTTTGCCTCCATTGGTACCATTAATTAGGGTAAAAGGAAGCCACATATGAAAATGTCAGGTCCGATTGGGATTCTTTTGATGCTGCTTTTGACAGCATGCTCGGCAACCAGTTCAAAGCAAGAGGCAGAGCTTGTGGAGAATGGATTCACCGCAATGTCCGGCGGAGATTACAGTACGGCTGAGTATTTGTTGTACCAGGCTCTGGCTTTAAATGATAAAAATCCATATACGCTGCTCAATCTTGGGGTTATTTGCCAGGAGACCCGGCGCTATGACAAGGCGCGGGAATTCTACCAATCCGTGATCGACCTGAATTCCTCTAAAACTGCGGTCAGCAGTAACGTTCAAGGGTATTCCGGAAAGAAACTTTCGGATATCGCCAGAATCAATATGGACAACTTGCCGCCGGTCGGAGGATCTGATTCCAGGATCGTCGATAGGAACGATCTTGACGCAGATGGCGTCCCAAACGATCTCGATCGATGCGACGGCACCCCCACCAAGGCCGAGGTGATGGCCAATGGATGCTGGGCTTTAAAGGGGATATTTCCACCCGGCAGGACTGATATCGGGTTTGGCGTTCGTGGGAAATTGGATCGAGTGGTGATGGTTTTGCGGAATAACCCTTCACTGCGAATCGAAATTCAGGGGCACACCGACGACAGCGGGACTTTCTCGGCAAACTTGCGTCTGTCCAAAGAGCGCGCCAAATCGGTTATGCAGTATTTAATTAAGAGGGGCATTGAACCGGAACGTCTGCAGTGGGCGGGATATGGTCAAACTCGACCTGTTGCTACCAATGATACAAGAGATGGGCGCGAACAAAACCGCCGTGTGGAATTCAGCCCCATACCCTAGCTTGAAGTACGAATGACGGCGGTGATCTAAGATAATGCTTATATAGCTTCAGGAACGCCTCAGGGAAGCAACGAGTACGCTCGATTCGCCCTTGTCAAGATCGTCCAATGCATAGGTCAGGGCGATCTCCACAAGGGCGGATTTGTTCTCAACGGCCATGCCATCCAATTTCATCTGATGGAATCGATGGTTAAAGCGATCCAGCAACGCTTCGGTGAGGTAAAACCCGGCCTTTTTTTTGGTCGCCGGAGGTCCCTGTTTATGCTTGCCGGTAGCTGTGGTCAGTGGATCGAGCTCATGCTCTTCAAAAAAATCTGGGGATTTTTTTTGATCGGATGCCGTCATCAATCAATCTCCTTGCTAGTTTTCGATAATCCTCGGCGCCTGTGGCGCTCCGAGAATGCTCAAAAATGGTCTTTCCCACGGTCGCCGCTTCGCTTAGCCGCACGTTATGCCGAATGGGGGCGCAGATCTGTTTGGCAAAAAGACGTTTCAGCTTTACATAGATTGTGGAACTCTGGCGCGTACGGCAGTCGAACATGGTTGGCAGAATATATTTCAGGGCCAGCATCTTATTTTGCTTCTGTGCCGATACCAGATAGCCGAAAAAGGTCTTGAGACCTTCCAGGGCAGGACCCTGCAGCGCCACCGGGCATAATACCTCTTCGGCTGCCATGAGCACATTAACGCTCAATACGTCCCAGCCGGGGGCACAGTCGAAAATGATGAAATCCAGATTGTCCCCTTTGGGAACCAGGGTTTTACGCAGGTATTCGTGTCTGCTGACTGCGGGTTGCTCTCCCAGCCAATTTTTCAATTCCACCAGCATGATGCCACCATCGAGTACCCACAGGTTTTGGCGGGCGGAAAATATCGCGTCCTTTTTGGCTACGGGTTTGGATGCGCTGTCCCGGCCGGTTACAAATTCATACATTCCATAGGGTGGCGAGACACCCAGAAATTTGGATACCTGGGCTTGGGTATCACAGTCCACCAATAACACACGTTGCCCTTGTAGGGCCAATTCATGGGCTAGATTGACCGCCGTTGTGGTTTTGCCGACACCGCCTTTAGCCATTGCCACTGCAATTTTCCGCATTAGAAACCTCTGAGATTGAAATAGATGGCTGTTGGTATCCCACCGGGGATACGCCCTGAACACAACTGTAGCAGAATAGAATAAGCGTATATATATACGAATTATTATAAGGTACTATTATTCTATTCTTCTGTGTTAAGCAAGCCTTACGTGTTATCCGCCAACAGGGTGCGATTATTTTTGACCGAGGCCCCAAGATCGTGGAAAAAATAAATGGTACAATGGGGGGGACTATGGTATTGATCGCAAAAAAATTATTTGATTAGGAAAAGATATCAGTGAGCAACGATCCCAATAAAATTATCTATTCGATGGTCAAAGTCAGCAAATTTTATGACCAAAAACCGGTGTTGAAGGATATTTCCCTATCCTATTTTTACGGCGCCAAGATTGGGGTGCTGGGGCTTAACGGCTCCGGGAAATCCTCCCTGCTTAAGATTTTGGCGGGTGTTGATACCCAGTTCAACGGAGAGACCATTATTTCCGACGGCTATAGCGTGGGGTACTTGGAGCAAGAGCCGCTGGTCGATGTGGATAAATCCGTGCGCCAGGTGGTGGAAGAGGGGGTGCAGGAAGCTGTGGATCTGCACAAAGCCTTTGAGGAGATTAACGCCAAGTTCTCTGAACCCATGGATGATGATGAAATGGATCAATTGATCCAGCGCCAGAGCCAGGTCCAGGAAAAACTCGACGCTCTGGATGCATGGGATCTCGATGCGCGTTTGGAGATGGCCATGGATGCCCTTGGTTGTCCGCCGCCGGAAACCAGCGTCAAAGTGATTTCCGGTGGTGAGCGCCGCAGGGTGGCTTTGTGCCGATTGTTGCTGAAAAGACCTGATATTCTTCTTTTGGATGAGCCCACCAACCACCTGGACGCGCAGAGCGTGGCCTGGTTGGAGCACCACTTGCAGCAGTATGAAGGTACGGTTATCGCCGTGACCCATGACCGTTATTTTCTCGACAATGTTGCCGGCTGGATCCTGGAGCTGGATCGTGGCCGCGGCATTCCCTGGAAAGGCAACTACACATCCTGGCTGGAGCAGAAACAAGAGCGTCTGCGGCGCCGGGATAAAGCCGATAGCGCACGTCAAAAGACCCTTCAAAGAGAGTTGGAGTGGATTCGAATGACCCCCAAGGGCCGCCGCTCCAAAAGCCAGGCCCGGATTAATGCCTACGAAAAGCTCCTTTCCCAGGAGCGCGAAGAGCGAGAGCGGGACCTTGAGTTGTTTATTCCACCGGGGCAGCGTTTGGGGGATGTGGTGATCGATGCCGATAAGGTCTCCAAGGCGTTTGGCGAACGGCTGCTGGTGGAGCAGATGAGCTTTCAGCTTCCCCCCGGCGGTATTGTCGGCATCGTGGGGCCGAACGGCGCCGGTAAAACTACCCTGTTTAAGATGGTCAGCGGACAAGAGAGCCCGGACAGCGGCACCTTTCGCATCGGCGAGACGGTTGAGCTGGCCTATGTGGACCAGAGTCGTGAACTGGCCCCGGAAAAAACGATTTGGGAAGAGATCACAGGCGGCAATGAACAGATCGAGCTCGGAGGTCGTTTGGTCAACTCCAGGGCCTATGTGGCGCGGTTCAACTTTACCGGAAGCGAGCAGCAGAAAAAAGTGGGCACCCTCTCCGGCGGCCAGCGCAACCGTGTTCATTTGGCCAAAATGCTCAGGCAAGGGGCCAATGTCATACTGTTGGATGAGCCCACCAACGATTTGGATGTCAACACGCTGCGCGCCCTGGAAGAGGCCCTGGAGAACTTCGGCGGATGTGCCGTGGTGATCAGCCATGACCGCTGGTTTCTGGATCGGATTGCCACCCATATACTGGCATTTGAGGGAGATAGCCAGGTGGTTTTTTTCAACGGCAACTGGAGCGAATACGAAACCGACCGCAAGCAGCGTCTGGGCGCCGATGCCACTGTGCCGAAAAGAATCAAGTACCGCCAGCTTACACGCTGATTCGCTTGCTTCCTGTCTTTGAGGTGACCAGGGATGTCTTGGCGATGTTGGCGCAGTAGACAATGATCTGTTTCATCTGATCCAGTAGTTCTACATGCACTTCATGGGTTTTGACCGATTGCTTACGGGCGTGTTTCAGCCGTTCCAGGTGGCGGAGGCGGTACCGCAATTCCAGATCCAGGTATTTACGCTCCTTGGCCATTATCTTGGCGGCTTTTTTGTGATCGCGCTCGGCAAAAGCCTCTTTGAGTCTCTGCAGCTGGCGGCAGGCTTTGGCATGGTAGATCATAAGCTCCTCTTTACCCTCTTGGGAAAAGTCCACCCCCAAGGCTCTCTTTTTTTTCATCATGGGCAGGATATTGCGGTGGATCAAATCGCCGATGCTTTCCAAATCTTTGACAATGGCGATCATGCCGTAAATTTCATTGGACTGGTCGTTGGTGATCTCTTCCCGGCTGATGCGGATTAGATAGTTTTTAATCTTTTCTTGTAAGAAATTAACTTTCTTTTCCCGCATCTCGATGCCCTCTAATAATGACAGTTCCGGAAAGAACTCGTCTCGGGTCGGTATTTCCCGGACCAGCATGTCGGCTTCTTCGGCATCTTCGGCCTCTTTGAAGATGAGCCGTTCATCGGACATAAAAGGGATAATGCTGGCGCGCAGCATACGCCCCACCAGTTTAGCCGTTATCGATATTTCCGTTCGAATGAGATCGATGGCGATGGATGGGCTGACAATTTTGTTTTCATCCAGGTGCCATGTGACCTCCCCGACCTCCTTGGGCATGGGTTTGTGGGGAAGGATTTTTTCAATCAGCAGTGCAAAGAGTGGTGTCAGGGGAAGAAAAAAAAGTCCCAATCCCACATTGAACAGGGTATGGGCATTGGCAATTTGCCGGGCTGTGCCGGATCCTGTAAGATCGGTCAGCGATCGAATCAGGTTGGCGAAGGATGGGATCCAGAAGATAAAGAGCAGTACTCCGGCAATTTTAAAGATGACATGGGCCAACGCAACCCGTTTGGCATCCCGTGAGGCGCCGATGCTGGCTAATCCAGCGGTTACGCAAGTGCCGATATTGGCGCCAAAAATCATGGGTATGCCGGCCTCGAGACCGATCAATCCTTGCTGAGCCAGTACAATGATAAGCCCAGTGAACGCGCTGCTGCTTTGCACCAGGGCCGTAAAGACGGCTCCGACCAATATTGCCAACATGGGATTTTCCAGTTCTTTTAAGATCTGGACAAACTCGGAATAGCTCCGAAGCGGTTTCATGGCGTCGCTCATCAGTTTCACACCGAAAAACAGGATGCCGAATCCGAGTAGAATCTCTCCCGAATCCCGAATCTTTTCGGTCTTGCCGAGCATGCGCAAGGTGAAGCCGATGGCGCACATGAGCAGGGCATAATCGGTCAGTTTAAATGCGATGAGTTGTGCGGTGACGGTGGTACCGATATCGGCCCCAAGGATCACCCCAAGTGATTGGGAAAAACGCATCAATCCGGCCTGCACAAAGCTAACCAGCATTACTGTGGTGGCACTGCTCGACTGGATCACCATGGTGACGAAAGCACCCACAAATAGTCCGATAAATCGATTTCGGGTCAGTGCCGCCAAGATGTTGCGCATCTGGTTGCCGGCGGATTTTTTCATTCCTTCGCTCATTTTTTCCATACCGTACAGGAAAAATGAGAGGCCGCCTAAGAGTCCGATTAATAAAAATCCCCATGAGATATCATCAACTGCACTGTCACCTGCATAAAGCGTCGATATGAAAAGCGGGGGCGACATGATGGCAATGGTCGATATTGTGCTGATTTTCTTGATCACTGGAATACTACCTTTATCAACTGTCCATATGTCGGGTCGCGAGTTTTCCTGCGAACGTGCGACCTCTTAGGTAATATCTTGTAATAAAACTATTTCTTTGTTCCGACAACCCTAAATAATCGCTGAAGGGCACAATCTTTTCCGGGGCTATTCACAGCTACCGGCGGAAATAGAGCGACCAATACCAATTCGCAGTAAGATGGGGTCAAAAAATGCTCGACTCCTAAACCGTTATAGGGAATAATACAAAATAACCGGCAGAAGCTCCGACCGGAAAGCGATGAATTGCCCCCTTTCTTTCTCCCAGACCAATATTGGATTTAT
>JASFKE010000081.1:0-10617 GCA_050118795.1 Desulfobacteraceae bacterium
AATAAGACGGCAAAAAGGCTGCCCGTCTAAGTAACGTCGTGTTTATAGACATGCACATCTCTTTGGGGATAAGGGATGCTAATGCCGGCAGCATCAAAGGCCTTTTTTATTTTTTCAGTGGTATCCATATAAACCCCCCAGTAATCTGAAGCATTTACCCAGGGGCGCACAACAAAATTGACGCTGCTGTCGGCCAACTCCACCATGGCGATCTGGGCAGCTGGCTCTTCCAGGATGCGGTCATCTTCCGCCAGCACATCATGCATGATCTGTTTGGCTTTATCGATGTCGTCCTCATAACCGATCCCCATGACCAGATCCACCCGTCGGGTCCCTTTTACGGTCCAGTTGACAATATTGTCTCCGGTTAAGGCAGAGTTGGGAATGATCACCGTCTTGTTGTCCGGGGTCACCAAGGTCGTGGTGAAAATGGCAATCTCCTCCACCTTACCGGCTGTGCCGGCCCCTTCGATAACGTCACCCACCCGTATGGGGCGGAAAATGATCATCAGAAAGCCCGCTGCAAAGTTTGACAGCGATCCCTGCAGCGCCAGACCTATGGCAAGGCCGGCCGCACCCAAAACAGCGATGAAAGAGGTGGTCTGAATACCGAGTTGGCTCAAAGCCGCCAACACAACAAAGGCCATCAACGCAATGTAGGCCATATTGCCCACAAACTTGAGAATGGTTTCATCCACATTGCTCTTTTTCATCATTTTCCGTATCACGCCGGCCAACAATTTAGCGATCCAGCGCCCCACAACGAAAATCACTACGGCGGCAAGCACTTTCAGCCCATAGATGGTTACCAGCTCCCATACTTTGCCCAACATTTGATTCACATCCATTTTGGTCTCCCTTAAATTTTGGAGTTCAAAAAAGCCGATGGCCGATGGCCATCCATCGGATTTTTCCATTGATCGATCTTATTTCCATTGACCGATCTTAAATGAATAGGGTTTTACCAATTAAGCGCAAGCGTAGGGCCTATCTCATCTTAGGAGGATCAGGTAGCCGTCTCTTTGTTGTTAAACTGCACTATTAGGTGTTGGGAAGATCGCCAAGCCCACAGGGTGGTGGAAAACCCTGTTCATATAAAGCCTTACTGACTGTGATCGTTTATACCGTATATCCCGGGGCATGTAAACCGAAACCCATTGTTCGCAGAGCTGTCAGCGACACGCATCTGCCGGATTTTGACCGCTCTCATCCGGCACAATAGCCATCGTCAACAGCAAAAACAGCTCAAAACACTTAATCGGTGCCTCAAACCGATACCCTGTATTTCGATCCGGGTTGGGCGAAAGTCGGGTCGATCCATCAGGCGCATTGCAAAAATTTTCCATGGTGCTATAAGGACACCGATCAAATACTGTGCGACAGCTATCAGGCATGCCATTGCCGGCATACCGAACACTGAGTCAGGACCATGGAAGATGAAAGACAACACCCAACTGATATTGGAAGAAGCCATCACTGTGTTGAAGCAGGAAGCTGACAGCATCAGGGATTTAGTAAATCGAATCGACCATAATTTCGTCAAGCTGGTCCATTTGATTTTCAATTGCAGCGGCCGGGTGGTGATCGGCGGCATCGGAAAATCTGGTATTATTGCACGAAAAATCGTCGCCACACTGAACAGCACGGGGACACAGTCCTTCTTTTTGCACCCTGTGGAGGCGATGCATGGCGATCTGGGTATGGTTTGCCGGGATGATGTTTTCATCGGCTTATCCGCCAGCGGCGAGACAGATGAATTGAACCTTCTGTTGGACCGCATTAAAAGCGTAGGCTGCCCCATCATCGCATTTACCGGCAACAAACGCTCCACCCTTGCCAAACTCAGCGATCTTATCATCGATGTCGGCGTGGCGAAAGAGGCCTGCCCTTTGGGGCTGGCGCCAACCAGCTCCACCACCGCAATGCTGGCCATGGGAGACGCGTTGGCCGTGGTTCTCATCAATCGCAAAGAATTTAAAAGCGACGATTTTAAGCGCTTTCATCCCGGTGGTGCCTTGGGCCAGCGGTTGGCCAGTGACGTGGGAGACATCATGCTCTCGGGCAATGCCGTTCCATCCATTCGCAAAGGCGCTACGATGCCTGAAGCCATTGCTGAAATGAACCGCCACAGCCTTGGGGTGATCCTAATCCTATCCCCCGAAGATTCGCTGTTGGGCATTATTACCGACGGTGACATCCGCCGTGCAGTGGCGCAGGAAATTGACCTGCGCACCCTTACGGTTGAAAACTTAATGTCTACGGATCCATACCGCCTCCAAGCCGACACACCTGCTTACGATGCTTTAAATCTGATGGAACGCCACCAAATTACGGTCCTTCCCATTGTTGATGCAGCACAACGGGTTAAAGGAATTTTGCATTTGCACGATATCCTTGGCAAAGGGGAGTTCAAATTTAACGGTAAATAATCATTCATCTCTTTCAGAACTGTTTGCAAAGGAGCGTTCACATGGTCAATGAAGATATCAATACCCGCATCATCAGCCTGGGCAAAGCCAATATTCCATCGCCTTTGGCAAAGGCCGGCGGTGCAACGCGGTCGTCATTTCTCAGCGATGATGAGGGGGTCCTGATTGATATCCATGCTGCAGAGTTGGACTACTATTCAAAAAATGACAAAACACCGCCATCGTTTGAATTGGCCGGAGCAAGAGAAAAGATCTATTTCGACCCCAGTAAACTTCGGTGTGCACTGGTGACATGCGGAGGACTATGCCCGGGGCTCAATGACATTATTCGCTCCATCGTGCTGGAGTTATACCATCTTTACGGTGTGAACAACATATATGGCATTCGCTACGGACTGGAGGGGTTTATTCCCAAATACAGCCACGATGTCATTGAGCTCAAGCCATCGTCGGTCACCAGCATTTTAGACATGGGCGGGTCTATATTGGGCTCGTCCCGCGGGCCCCAGGACATTGAGGAGATTGTCGATTGTCTGGAGCGTATGAACATCGGCATTCTATTTATGATCGGCGGCGACGGCACCTTAAATGCCGCTGTCAAAATCGCAGATGCCATCCTTGACCGGAACCTTAAGATCAGCGTGGTCGGCATACCCAAAACCATCGACAACGACATCTATCTGGTCTCACGCTCCTTCGGCTTTGACACCGCCGTTGAGGTCTCCACCAGGGCAATTATCGGCGCACACAACGAGGCATCGGGATACCCCAACGGTATTGGGCTCATAAAGCTCATGGGGCGCCACTCCGGTTTCATTGCCGCCACAGCTGCATTGGCCCAGCAGGATGTCAATTTTGTCCTGATCCCGGAGGTCGAGTTTGATCTGGATGGTCCCAGAGGCTTCCTGGCCTCATTGGAGGCACGCTTGGCTTCCCGGCGGCATGCCGTTGTGGTCGTAGCCGAGGGCGCCGGTCAGCGCTATTTTGAAAATTTACCGGAAGAGCGGGATGAATCGGGCAATATTCGCTTGAAAGATATCGGTCTTTTTCTCAAAAGCGCCATATCCGACTATTTTAATGAAAAGGGAATCAACATCTCCCTAAAGTACATCGATCCCAGCTACATGATCCGCAGCTTGCCCGCTAACGCCAATGACAGCGTCTTTTGCGGATTTCTGGGGCGCAACGCAGTTCATGCCGGTATGGCAGGAAAGACCAAGCTTCTGATTGGACGCTGGAACAGCCATTTTGTCCATGTACCCATGGAGTCTTCGGCCGGACAGCGCAAGCAGGTTAGCCCCAATGGAGAGCTTTGGACCGCAGTTCTGGCCGCCACCGGCCAAGGGGCGCTGAAGAACAATCCGTAAACTACAACAGGGACTATCCACCCAGCACGTCGGAGATGACCCGCGCATGTTTCCTGGACGCACCGCCATGGGGCAAGATAGCTTGCCTGGCGGCCATGCCCGCCGCCCGTGCTTTTTGCGGAGATTGAATCCAACGGCAGATCACAGCGGCCATCTCGGCGGCGTCATGTATCAAAATACCACCGCCATTGGATTGAATGAGCTGTGTGGCATCTTCGAAATCTTCCATGGACGGACCGTAAACCACCGGTTTGGCCCACATGGCCGGCTCCATAATGTTTTGCCCCCCTTTGGGGACTAAGCTGCCACCGCAAAAGACCATATCCGCAATACCATAAGTGGCCGAAAGCTCACCAATGGTATCGAGAATCACAACCGGTGCGCAGCGGGATTGTTGCATGCCCTCCAATTGCGTCCTCAGCTGGCATTCCAGCCCAATGGCCGTGACCCACTGCAAAATCTGTCCAGCACGTTCGATATGGCGGGGGGCAATGATCAAGACGGTATTGGGGAACTGCTCGTGGATTCGAGCAAACGCCTCCAAAACCACCGGCTCTTCGGGATTGCGCGTGCTGCCGGCCACCAAGGTGAAGGTTTCCTCGGTGATGTTATATAGATCCGCAGCCCATTGCCTGGCATTGGGATCCTTTAGAGGATCGGCCACATCGAATTTAGCATTGCCGTTGATTGTGATGCGCTCCTTTGCGGCGCCAAGTGATTGAATTCTTTGGGCATCGGATTCGCTGATCATGCTGAAAGCATCCACATGGCCCAGGGTATAATTCATCAATGAACGTATTTTGTGGTATTTTTTAATGCTTCGAACCGATATACGCCCGTTGGCAATCACCGTTCGGATACCCATACGTTGGGCCCCCACGATCAGGTTAGGCCAGATCTCGGTTTCCAACAGCACCAGAACATCCGGCCGGAACATTTTTAACGCTTTCTGGGTCGCGCCCATCATGTCCAGGGGAGCAAAAAAACAGACAACGCCATCGCCAAGAAGCGCCTTGGCCCGTGCCAGCCCCTGCTCTCTTAGGGTGGAAAGCACAACTGAACAATGGGGATATTTTTGATACAACGCTTCGCTGATAGCCGCAGCCACCCCGACTTCTCCAACCGAGACGGCATGGATCCATATCCGCGGACGCCCCGTATTACCCGAAACAAGGGATTGGGGATAGCACCCCAAGCGGTGGTAAAAACGATCGAAATTACTCCCGCGAAAACGATGGTGCAGCCAGATCAGCGGTACCGCAATGACCGAGCTGCAGACCGTTAACAACTTATATGCGACATAACTGGAATTCATTGCCGTGGGATTTCAAGGAACTCTCCGCCTTTTATTTTCAGCAAGCTCAGGCTCTTAATGGCTTCCCCATTTTGGGCAAAGGCGGTGGGGCCGGTAACGCCATCGGTTTCAAACAGCTGCAACAGGGCGTCTCGCATCTCATGGCGGTGCCGGATATCAGACTTGGATAGGAGCTTGAACACCAGCCATGCAGTATCAAAAGCAAATGCTTCAATGAGGCCGGGCTCTTTTCCATACAAATCGCGATAGGCCTGAACAAATCGCCGCACCGATTTTTCAGGGCTTTTGTTATAGAACCCTTCAGCCATCACTGCGTTCTGGGCATAATCACGGGTCATGGTGATCAATTGATCAGAGTGCCACAGATTGGTACCCGCCAGATAGATGTCCCTGATATCATAGTAGGCCAGCTGGGGGAGAATAAGCCCGGCTGTCTTGGGTGCATCCGGAATAAAAAGGACGTCGAAATCAACATTGGGTTCGGCGATATTGTGTACTTGCCGGCGGCCCAGCCGCGGCCCCTTGGCCCGATCCTGGTCCGGATCCTGGAAAAACAGACCCGTTAACCGTGTCACCGGATCCGGCAATACATCTTCAAATTTTCCGGATATTGCCGATCCCCGGCTAAAATAGGGGTTCTCGTCGACCGTAACAGCCGATCTTTCCAACAAATCCTTGGGCGGAGTGTGATGGGTGCCCACCAGTTTTTCAATGGCGGTGGCGAAGTCGGTCTGCTGGGTTTCATATGATTCAACCCCCACTACGCGCCCCCCCTGGCGAATCACCTCTTCCCAAAAAAGGGTCATAAAGGTCTCGCCATAGCTCTCTTTGGGATACATGATGGCGAAATCCCGCAGGCCAACATTATTGGTAAAATAGCTTACCAATGATTTGACCTGACTTTGAGGGGTGATAAAATGTCGAAAAATATAGTCTCCCACCTCTGTGACATTCGACTTCTGGGTAAAGGTGACCATGGGGATGTTCAACCGTTGCGCTTCACCAGCTGCCGGCAATGCCGTAACGATGGGACCGAGCACGGCCCCCACCCCGGCGTTGGCCAAATCCCGAACACCTTGTATGGCACGGCGATCATCTGAAGCTGAATCTTTGATCACCAGTTTGATGGTCGAAGGGACCTCAACGGACCGGAAGAGGCTCATGGCCAGCTCAATGCCGTTCAATGCC
This sequence comes from Desulfobacteraceae bacterium, assembly GCA_050118795.1. Classification (GTDB taxonomy): domain Bacteria; phylum Desulfobacterota; class Desulfobacteria; order Desulfobacterales; family Desulfosarcinaceae; genus JARRKU01. The sequence goes on from JASFKE010000081.1 coordinate 6,300, forward strand.
CGCCGGCCGTACACTTCATAAGATCCGCTAAGGGGTAAAAGACACCCTACGGTTTGGGGCGTAAAACTGAGGCGTTGCTCGAGGGTGCCGACAATTTGGGCGGCATCTTCGGAATAGGGATGATCCGGATAGGCCTCCTGGAAGGCGATCAATATCTTTATGGCGTCATCGTAATTTTCAGCCACAACCTGAATGGTGGCATATCGATACATGAGTTGGCTGCGCGCCGCATCGTCTTGCATTCTATCCCATAGCGATTCAATCTGCTCGGCATTGAGGCGGCCGATACCCTCATTGAGTTTTTCCGCCCATTGGGCTTTACCCGTTTCCGTTGCGGATGTGTAAAGCATATAGGCGTATGCCACAGCGTCAGCCATTTCACCGGCCTGGCTGTGATAGCGCTCCAATCGCAGCCACAACTTGTTGCGCGTATCCGCGTCAGGATTGCCAGCGAGCATCTGCTCGGCCCGGGCGATGGCCTGGTCCGCGCGCTGTTGTTTGAACAACTGATCGATGATGGCCAAACGCGCATCGTTGGCGTAGGGGCTTTGGGGAAATTGCGTAATGAGTCTTCGATAGAATGCCTGAGACTCCTCATACATACCTTGCCGATCATATATAAATCCGATTCGGTACAGCGCTTGGTCCGCCCTGTTACCTTGGGGATGCAGACTTAAATATCGCCGGTATTGCTCCAAAGCCTGACCAATCTCATAAATTGATAAAAATTGTTCCCCCCGCTGAAAAAGAGCCTCACCAGGCCCTGCGGTGGTCTGATCCGGAACGGGTTCATACTTGGGAGCGGAAACACAAGCATAGAGGGCCAAAGCCGCGATGATGATCAATAGGTATGTCAGCAATCGTTTCATGGGCAAGAAAATGTGGAGTTATAACGTTGTCGTTCAAAAGAGATGGGATTAAATCCCTGTTTTCCGGGCCAATCTACACTAAAATCAAATATTGTCAAACATTGATTCAAAATCCCCAATGCGTTGCACCTAATCTTGACAGAGTCGTTTATAAAACCATATAGTAGCGTGGATTTAAGCAAGTTAGAGAATTAACAGCCAAATTCCATTTGAAAACAGGACCGGACGAATCGATAATTTTAGACTTGAGGACAATTAATTTGGCAACCATAGAGGCAACAGGCTCAGTTGTCGTACCGCGACGGCCGACAACCTGACTCCAAATCAATTATCTTAAAGCCTACAGCACCAATTGATCAATGGACTGGAAGAGGTGGGGGAATGAAGATCATTAGCATTTTCGGCCTTTTAACAATTTTTATACTCACAGCACAGGCAGGCGCCGAATTCTACAAATACTTGGATCCGCATGGGAATATGATTTACACCGATGACCTGCACCAGGTGCCGGAGGACCAGCGGTCCAACCCGGAACTGCGCCTTGGCGGAGATCGAATCCCGCCCTTTGGATCGGATGACACAAAACATGAGGCCATTAAAACAGCTCAACCTGCAGATCAGAATAAAAGCCTGGAGAAAGAGCGTTTGAGACTGGACTCAATAAAAGAAAAACTTGAAAAAGAGTTCCGGTTCCTGGTTCAGGAAAATGCCGGTTTAAAGGAAGAGCAAAAGGCCGCTGTAACACCGGAGCAGGTTAAAGCGATCAACAGGAAAACGGTGGATTTTAACACCCGGTTGCACGCCTATCAGGAAAAAAAGGCGGTCTACGATGCCCAGATTGAGGATTTTAGCAAACAATTAATGGCCAAAGATCCAAGCAACTAATCTCTTTTAATTTTTTAGGCCCTAAAAGACAAGGAGGAACCGCAATGCCGAATATTTCCGAGGCTGACTATCAACAGGCGCTTTCCATCGGCCGCCCGCCCAATATTCAAGCGTTATTTCCCAACTCCAGAGCCTTGCTCATCAGCGGTAAATACATTGACCTGGCCATGCTGGCCAAAGGCAATGCCATCTGTATGGCTGCCAACGGCCGCAGCAATTTTGTCATTCGCGGCGCTCTGATGGCCGCTCAGCGCGCCAACTCGGTGCTGATTATTGAAATAGCCAAATCAGAAGGCGGTGCAAACGCCTATTGCGACACCAATTTTTGGAACATGGCGCGGAAAGTGGATGCCTTTTGTAATGAGATGGGAATTACCGTCCCGGTGGCCCTGCACGCTGACCATTATGGTATTAAATCTGAAGCGGACATCGAAGCCGCCAAGGTAGAAATTCCCTCAATTTTCGATGCCGGTATCACCTCCATCGCCATTGACGCCTCCCATATGCCGGACGACCAGAACTTAATGGCCAATATCGCTTTAAATCCTTTTGTTCCCCCATGGGCCGGGCTGGAAACGGAAGTGGGAGAAATTAAAGGCAAACTGGGTCTTTCGACCCGGGAAGAGGCTCTGTTTCTCATCCAGGGAATGAACGCCCACGCCATCTATCCCAACTGGATTGCCCTGAACAACGGCACCACCCATGGCATCGAAGCCAGCGGCCAGGGCATTCAGGTCGAATTGACGGCGGATATCCACAACGCCTTGACACCCTACAACGTGTCCGGTGCTCAACACGGCACCTCCGGTAACAACTCCGACCGGCTTCGCAATATCGCCAATCTAACCCGCACCACCAAAGCCAATGTGGCCACGGCCCTTCAAATGATCTCCTGGGGCCTGGAGGTCAACGATTACGGCAATGCCATCCTGGACGATGACGGCGAATTCATCAAAGTCCCAGGCCAAGGCGCCGGCAAACAGATGTGGGCACAGATGAAAGCGTATGCCGAAAGCCGGGAATGGAAAGGCGGCAACTATAAAAAACTCAACCGTCCCTTTGAGACCAAACTCATGGGGCAACCCAAACAGGTTAGAGACCGCATGGCCAAGCGGGTGGAAGATTTTGTCTATACCATGTTGGTCGACGTATTTAACGCCCAAGATACCGCACCGCTGGCCATGGAGGAAATCTTAAAGGCCGGAAGCTATGACCCAGGTCCCAAAGCGGAGAAAATTGAAGATGCCAAAGAGTGGACAACGGAAAAAATAATTGAAAAGGGCAAAGCCATAGATTCCGACAAAGGGCCGGAAGGCGATTTTGACGACTAGTATCGGCGAACAAACAGTGCAAATGGCGGCGCACAAATACCCCGGTGCGCCGCCGTGCGGCTATTTATTTCTCCCTGCATTAATAAAAAATATCGCATGCGGTGCAACCAACTTTTGAAGTGACAGCCCCTGGCCAATGGAACAAAAATCTCACTGTCATTTTTGCGGCAGTCCATTGATCTCCAAGTTTATTGAGGGACGCCAACGACTTTTTTGCCAGAGCTGTGCGCGGCCCCTCTATGAAAACCCCATCCCGGCCACCTGCCTCGTGGTGGCCAATGGGAAAAATCAAGTTCTGCTGGTCAAGCGCGATGTGACACCTAAAAAGGGGCAGTGGTGTCTGCCGGGCGGCTTCATAGAATTGGGCGAAGGGCCGGAACAAGGGGCATTGCGGGAGCTTTCGGAAGAGACCGGGTTGACCGGACAGATCGATCGATTGCTGGGCGTTCGCAGGGCGCCTTCAGCCCTATATCATTCGATCCTGATGGTGGGATATCTGGTCCGTCAATTCGAGGGGACCCCATTAGCCGGTGATGATGCGGCCGATGTCCAATGGTTTTCCAAAATGGGATTGCCCCCCATCGCCTTTGACAGCCACCGCTATTTTTTGAACCAATTCTGGTCGGCCCGGCTGACGTAAAGGTCGCGGCAAAAAATAATTATCCCAAAGCGTTGGAAGAAAACAACTTCCCGGGTTCAACCCAAGATTTATCCCCAGGCGTACCCGCGGTGTCATGCACCTCGAAAAACACAATTGGGGCCGACCAAGAGCATATTATTGGGCATCCACGACTGGATGGTCTCCATCTTGCTGCCAAACAAAAAATCCTTGATCAAGCCATGCCCAAAGGCGCCCACCACCAGCAGAGCGTCATGGGGCACCTGATATAAATGATCCTCAAATCGACCTTCGGTGATCTTGTGCCAATGGCGCACGTTCTGTTTCACCTGATCGTGCAGTCCGGCCTCTTGGAGCTGCTGGTCAAAATAGTCATTTGAGCGCCCTTCGGTGTAAGTCACCATATCCACGGGGTACCCTGAGACTCTGGCCAGACGAAGCCCCCAACTCAATGCTTTGTTGGCATTTTGAGAGCCGCCGTAAAACACGGCCAGGCTCTTCCATGCCTTGAATACCGAACCGGTCATCAGAACCGGGAAGGTCGAAGATTTTACAATGCGCCGTACTTTGGGGCCGATATAACCCAGACCGATTTTGGAGGCCAAATCGGTGAT
>JASFKE010000082.1:0-10511 GCA_050118795.1 Desulfobacteraceae bacterium
CGGATTTTAATTTCCACCCAATGTGGTGACTGTCACCGCATTGGGTGGTTTTCGGATTCGCAGCTGATTAAGGATCTCATATTTCTGATAGGATCGTTAGAACATCAGGTGCTCATAGTGTCGCAGCATATCCTGGTCGGGATGCTCGAGGATAAAGGTGCTGATGAACTCTTTGCCGGGAACCAGAAAAGGAAACCCGCCATGGGTCGCCCAGTCGGGTCTGGTATAGTGCGGTGGATTGTTCAAAACCGACTCGACCCAGCCGTTGTTGTTCTCGTACCATAGCTCCGTCACTCGGTGCCACTTTTTGAAAAAGAGCGGCGAGGGGGTCATAAACGGTTTTTGGGCGTTTGAAGAGGGCAGTGGAGAGGGCTGGACGGAGGCAACTGCCTTGTGGCTGAAGAACCGGATCAATCCGGGCTGCGAACAGACCTCCGGGGCGTGGACATTAAGATACCAATCTTCACCCTCGCTCTCCAAAACACCGTCCGGATATCTGAAAGCGATCAACCAGCGTAAAATGGTCTTTTCGTTGTGGCGCAGGCCGGCGCCTAAAAAATCTTCTGTGGGTTCGGCGGGTACATTGACCACAATAGCGCTCATTTTTCCGGGCTGGGGGGTAAACGACAGCAATCCCTTTACACCCCTTCTTTCACTATTTACCCAATTCTCATGCACCCGGTAGTTGTAGTAGCCGAAAGCCTCGGCCCCCGGCGGCGGGGGAACCGCCCGGTACATTACATAACGGACCGTCCAGGGCACCTGACTCAGCACCTCCGGACAGTGGTGCCGCCGGAACCATCTCTCCAGCGCGGGAAGGTCGTTGGGTTCTTCAAGATGATGAATGATAACCAGCTTTGTCATTGCCATGACACATTTGCCTCCGTGGCCCGGTGATGGTATCCACCCGCAGAGGCGGGGCCCCGCCCCCCTGCTTTTCGTAATTGTCCACAGCTTGCCTTCTGGGGTTGCATTGTTCTTGTGTACCCCCATCGCTGTATCTGCAAAAATATCCTTGGGTCCGGTATGTGATTACAACCTTTCGGGTTTCGAATAGGTCAAGTACGACTTATATTTCTTGATCAGCTCCGGTATTTCAGCCATACGCGGATCGGGCTTCAACGCGACCTTTTTCAGATCTTCGCCGTGATGAAATTTTCCGGATAGCAACACATGGGACCGGGTCCGCTCTTCGTCCGTCACTTCCAGGTAATAAGCATCGCCATCGCCTTTCAGGGTACCTTTTACGCCGCAGACGGCGCAAAGCGCCTTGGGCGACCTTTTGCCGAGTTCCAGAACGCTTGAGTGACACACCGGGCATATCCCCTGTGGCCCGATATATTTCGCCTCTTCTATGGGTTTTTTGAGCGTTTCGGCCACATGACGCCCGGATCGCCTTGCCCTTTCGAGCATCTCATCCTTTAAAACCACCACAGCCGGCAAGGCCGTCCAGTCAAAAAGCTGCTGGTCCACCACCGTCATGTTCATCGGCTGGACGAAGTTCTGCAACAACGGCAGTGCCAAAGTGGTCCAATCACTGCCGCCCACTGCAAAAAGCGAAGCGACCCGTGGCTTGAAAGAGCGCTCGTCCGGCCCCTTGCCTTTGGTGATGCCCTTGTCTTCGCGGATCTTTTTGGCGATGATCCGGAAAGCCAGATCGTGGGAAGGCCCCATCCTGTCGTTGAGCACCTTCAACAACCCCTGGGGCGTTTTTTCATAAATGGGCGAGCCCACAATCAAGCCGTCGCACTCTAAAATCTTGTCGTCGATGAAGTTGAAATCGTCACCTTTGATCACACAATCACCGGATCCCCCCTTTTCAAACAGACTGACCACACAGGCGTTGCATCCGGTGCAGGGCTTTATCTCCAGATCCATAAGGCGTACGATCTCAACCTGCGCCCCCATCTCCTGCGCTCCCATGAGCGCCTCCTTGACCACGATCTCAGTGTTGCTTAGTTTTCTGCCGCAGGTCAGTCCCAGAACTTTCATTGATTTCTCCTCTTGTTATAAGGGGTATCGCGAATAATCACGAACGGTTTGACATTGGGCACCGGGATCTCTTCCTCTTGCGCCATGATAATGATATTCTTGCACTCATCGGCAAAGAATTTGCCGTCCTGGGAGGCTATCGGTGCATACTACGACCTGCCAATCACATAGCGGTAGGGGTCGACCTGGTTCCTGAGGATCTCCAACGCCTCTGGTGTGGGCGGAAGGGTTTCGTCCAAAACGTCGGCTTTGAGCAATTCGAACCCACAATTGTTCTGAACATCTTCGAATGAAAAGCCGGGATGGGTGCTGATCACCCGCATCCGCTTGGATTCCGGTTCAAAATCCATGACCGCCATATTGGTAATGATCTTGTAAGGACCCGTCTCAAGAGCTATTCCGGATTCGGACCGGGAATCTCCACCGCTCAACCAGCCCGGTGTGGTGACAAAATCGACTTTCTCCACAAATCGCCGTTTATCCTGAGGGGTCATGACCATCATGCGCCAGCAGAACGATCCGAAGTCGTTGGCGCCCCCACTGCCCGGCAGTCGCACTTTGGGGTTGCTGTGGTCCTTGCCGATAACGGTGGAGTTGAGATTGCCGTACATATCGATCTGGGCGCCGCCCAAAAAGGTGTAGTCCACCATACCGCGGGCGCAGGCATCCATGATATCCGACATACTGCCCGCCATCACAGCTTTGTTGAAAGTTCTCGAGTCTCCAACGGATATGGGCATTTCCGGCAGCCGCGCATCCACACCACCGGCCTCAAAGAGGATCAGCAGGCCGGGTGCGTGGGTTTTTTGCGCCAGCATTGCCGCAGCACAAGGCGCCCCTGTGCCCACCGCCACACTGGCTCCGTCTTCAAGTTCCCTGGCGGCCACAACCACCATCAGTTCCATTGCGTTGTATTCGGTCATTGACAGGCCTCCTGCTCCAACAAAAGCTCCTTTTCGCGCAGCTTTTTGAGCCGCTCCACGCCGCCGTTGATGTTGATATATTCTGTATGGTTTTTACAGCCGTAGATGTTCTTGTCCAGAAAATCCTTGAATACCGCCGGGTCTTTTTCAGCGGTCAACCACTGTTTGAGGTGATCCTCGTCGGAAAAGTACTCACCGGCCATATTACCCGGGTAGCCACCGTAGGGCACATGACAAACCGCATCCACCAAATAGTACGGAATCTGGGTGTCGTGGGGACGATGACGGATTTCACTGTTGGTGACCAGCCTTTCGGCGGTAATGATCAGAGACTTGGCAGCATTGGCCAACTCTAAATCCGCCACCGAAATACCTGAAAACCGGGCATTGCCGAATACATCGGCCTCATGGACATGTATCACGGCCACATCCGGGTACAACGCCGGCACCAATTGAACCCTCTTTCCCGTGTATGGGCACTTGACCACCTTACCGGCGCTGTATTTGAAAGTGTCGGTCCCCATCATATTGCGGACCACTGCAAACGGCACGTTTTTGGCGGCGGCCTGCAACCGGGCGGACAGGGCATAGTTGGTCCACTCGGTCACCTGGACCTGGCCGGACTCGAGGTAAGACCGCGAGCACTTGGACAGCCCCCTGGCTTCCAGCCCCACCACGTAAGCCACATCCAGGCGGTTAAAGACTTTGCCGGCACTGAGGATCTGCATATCGTGGGTGGCCGTATGGCCGGCGAATCCCATGTTTTTACGCCCCTGGCGGACGATTTCATGACAGGCCGCGATAGGGGTACGGTTGGCGCCGAACCCACCGATGGCCAAATACTCTGTGTCGTGTACAAATTTCGCCACAGCCTCTCCAAGGTCCATTACCTTGTTGACGGCTTTGCGCGATTTGGTTCTGAAAAAAGCGCGCGCTGTATCCGGATCGGGATCCGAAAACAGGGCACCTTGACCTTGTTCGATGATCTCCAAAATCGTCTCTCCTATTTTATCAGTAAGCCACCTGGTCCAGCCCCTTGAGCCCCAATATCTGTCTGGCCTCATCGGGGGTGGCCGGTTCAACACCCAGCTCTCGTCCTATACGGGTAATCTTTTTGATCTGATCGGCGTTGCTCTTGGCCAATACCCCCTTTTCCAGGTAAAGGTTGTCTTCCAACCCCACCCGGGCATTGCCCCCCATGATCAGGGACTGGGTGCACAGTGGAAATTGCATGCTGCCCGCGGCACACACCGAAAATTCAAACTCGCCGATCTGCCGCCGGGCCGTGTCCACCAGATAGACCAGATTTTCCGGTGTGGCCGGTATGCCGCCCAGAATTCCCATGACAAACTGCAGATAGACGGGTTCTTTAACAATCCCCTTTTTGATCAGAAATGCCAGATTGTTGATCATGCCCATATCGTAGATCTCGAACTCCGGCTTGGTTCCCGTGGTTGCGAAAATCTCCAAAAACTGCCGCATGGTCTTGAAGGTGTTGGGAAAGATAAAGTCCTCGGTGCCCTCCAGGTAGGATTTCTCCCAGTCGAACTTATACTCCTTGATCTTGTCGGCGACATGAAAAAGTGCGAAGTTGAGCGACCCGGCGTTGAGCGATGCCAGTTCGGGCTTCAAGTTTGTGGCGACACGGACACGCTTTTCCACTGGTTCGCCCAATCGGCCGCCTGTGGTGGTGCACAAAATAATGTCGCAATGTTTTTTAACGGCGGTGGCCACCTCCATATAGGTATCCTGGTCGGCATTGGGCAACCCGGTCTCCTGATCCCTGACATGCAGATGGGCCACAGCGCCCCCGGCGTCGTGAACCGCCAGGATCTCATCAATCAGCTGATTGGCTGTAACAGGCAGATATGGCGACATACTGGGCGTATGAATCGATCCGGTAAGGGCTGCGGTAAATACTGCTTTTTTCATAAATCGCTCCTGTAACATTTTACGGCTCGGTTAGATCGGCTCCATCCGGAAATGGCAAATTGCGGTTCAAAGCCGGCCGCAAGATGCCATTTGTGGATAGACAGTAGATAATGGCATTGCTGCCGGTTAATCGATTACTCCGGATAATTGACCACTACCAGCATGCTGGCGGGTGCATTGGTGGCGTTGATAACCTCCCGGCCTTCGTTGGGGCCCAAAAAAAGCGAATCGCCTTTGCCCAAAACAAAGGTTTCGGTCTTGGATTTAACGGTGATTTCGCCCTCCAACACAAAATAAACTTTCTCCAGGGGGTTGTCTTCATAGGCCCATTCGGCCCCACCACCGGGTAGAAAGTGGGAAAGCCCCATCCAGAATTTTGTGGCGCCGGTCTCCTCCTTGCCTTGAATGCGCATGGCCGTCATACCGAAATGCCCGGGGGCTTCATAGGATTTTAAATCTTTTATCTGCACCTTTTTCATGGAAAGTCTCCTTCTCGTCTTTAAGATGGCGATGTCACCTGAAGCAGGTAGGTTTTCAGGCGCTTGTGCGTATCTTCGATCTCTTTGTCGGACCACGTCTGAAATCCACGGCCGGATTTGAATCCCAAGTCACCGCGGGCCACCAGCTCTTTGAGCATGGCCGCCGGCTCGGGAGAACTCTCCAGATGTTTTAGGATATAGTCGTGGATGGCCAGGGTCAAGTCAGTTCCCACAAGATCCGCATTCTCCAGGGGCCCCAAAACCGGGAGCCTGAGCCCGAAACCGTATTTGACGCACTCATCAACGGTGGCTGCGTCGGCAATCCCATTTTCCACGATGGAGACCGCCTCACGCCACAAGGCGTGCTGGAGCCGATTGCCGACAAATCCGGGCACATCTTTGTTGACACGCACCGGATGTTTGCCGACACGGGACATGATATCCATGGTGCGGTCCATTACATGGTCTGCGGTATCATCACCCCGGATCACTTCCACCAACGGGATCAGGTATGGCGGATTCCAGAAATGGGTCCCCACCACTCTGCCTTTGTACTGCGTATCACGGGCGATTTCAGTGATGCTGATCACTGAGGTGTTGGAGGCCAGGATGGTCTCCTGAGGGCAGATGGCATCCAGATCCCGAAAAATCTTCTGCTTCAGGGCCAAGTCCTCGACAACCGCTTCAATAACAAGATCGGCGCCGGCAACCGCCTGGCCCATATCCGTTGTGGTCTCCATACGCTCCATGGCGGGTTCCACGTCCTTTTCAGGAACGATCCCCTGCCCGGCCAACAAAGAGAGATTGGCGCGCACGTTGCTCACGCCGGCATCGAGAATATCCTGCCTGATATCCGTTAAACGCACCGCGAACCCATGGAGGGCAAATATCTGTGCAATTCCGTGCCCCATCAAACCGGCACCGATGACTGCGATGGTTGCCATTGTTTTGCTGCCCCTTTCTCCTATCCGGCGGTGTAGCCGCCATCGACGCAGAGAACCGCGCCTGTCATAAAATCAGATGCTTTGGAGGAAAGATAGATCACCGTTCCAATGAAATCTTCCGGCTCACCCAATCGCCCGATGGGAATACGTTTAAGAAAATTCTTGTAAAACGCCTGGTCATCGAACATCCACTGTGTCAGGGCTGTTCGAAATACCGTGGGCGCAATGGCGTTGACATTGATATCGTATTGGCCCCATTCACATCCCAACGTTTTCGTGAGCAGATGAATGGCCCCCTTGGAAGGGCTGTAGGCCGAATAGTTGGCCATCCCAAGCTCCCCCCGTGCCGATCCGAGCAAAATCACCTTGCCGCCGCGGCCCTGTGCGATCATTGCTTTGCCGACCTCTTTGCAAAACAGGTAGGTCCCCTTTACGTTGGCGTCCATGATCATCTCCCACTCTTCCAGGGGCTGATCGGTAATGGAACCCGGTTTGTTCACTCCGGCTGCTGTCACCAGAATATCGATGCCGCCGTATTTGATTTGAGTTTCTGCAACAATTCGGCGCACATCGTCATGTTCCACCGGCTGGCCGGCAACAAAGGCCGCCGTGCCCCCGGATTTTTCGATCTCCGCTACCAACGGCGCCAAGGTCTCTTCGCTTCTACCGGTGGCCATCACTTTCACACCGGCCGCGCTCAGCCCTTTTGCGACAGCGGCACCAAAACCACCTGTGGCTCCGGTAACCAGCGCCACTTTACCACTGATATCAAACAGCGAATTGGTATCGTGCATTTTTTTCTCCTAAAATTGGTGTGGTCTGTCTCAATTAAATCCAATCTTTGCGCTCATCTTCGGCAATCAGCTGGTGCCATATTTGTAAACGCGATCCGGCACATTGTTGATTTCATCTTCGTCGATCTCGGCCACCAGACGGATGATCGATCCATCGCCCATGTACCACCGGATGGGAAAACCCATCAGCTTCACTCTCTTGCCGACAACCTTGGCGATATCACCGCCTACATTTTCATATCCCACGATACCGTTGGACATCAGAAGGTTGTGGCACGGCTCCCATTCGGTAAAGGCCTCTTCGACAGATTTACCGAACATTTGCTTATACTTATCGAAGATGTCCGGACGCAGGGGACCGGGGCCGTGTGGGCCGATGGCGGTATGCAACGGGTGATCCAGCGCCTGCTGGTCGACACCGACGCATTTTACGCCTTTTTTAACAAACCATTCACCCGCATCTCTGCCCAAGCCGGGGGATTCGAGAAAATACTTCTGGCTGTCGCCCCAGTACTTGTTCCATCCGGTGTGGATGATGACGATGTCATTCGGCTCGATTTTCGGAGTGGCATTCTCCAGGTCGTCCGCTGTAATCATCTCCCACTGTTTTTTGGGAATATCCACAACAACACCCGTCCCGTAATATTTCTCCAAAGGAATCTCGTGGGTGTATGGGGTGCCTTCCACAACATGCGCCGGCGAATCCGCGTGCGTGGTACAATGCATCACCGTTGTGACCTTTTGGGATAGAACACCCGATTTGGCCATATAATGCACCCTTTCAATCTTGACGTCTTCGAAATAAGGCCACAACGGGCACTTATCGCCGAAGGGATGGCTGAGATCGACCAGCACTTTTTTACCCATTTTACTTCTCCTTGGTCTCAGTAATTAAAGGTTAAAGAAAATCACATAAAAGATTATTATAACGAATCACTCGACGACCGGTTTTTGAATAAGCTCAATCAAATTACCGGTATTGTCCCGGATGAAAGCCACCAGATCACCTTCCATGGGAAAAAGATCCATGGCCACATCAACGCCTTTGGATTTGAGCGTATCCATTAGCGTCTTTAAATCATCGACTGCGTAAGCAACATGTTTGGTACCGTGGGTACGAATATCAAGATTGGGCACACGGCGATCCTCCGGCAAAGGTGCAGCCCCGTCGACTTCAAAAAGCTCGATACTGAAATCCCCGTGCTCCATAAAGGCAATTCTGGCGGGCAGCTTTTCAAAGTATTTATCGGAAACCAGTTTGAATCCCAACATCTGTGTATACCATTCAATGGAAGCACTCACATTTGGAACACTGATGCCAACGTGCAGCGGTTTTACCGTCAATTCAATTTCCCGGTTATTTTCTTTCATCGGCTTCTCTTTTTAATTTAATGTCAAAGTTTATCGTCACCAATGATCTTGCCCACCACATTTTAGGGTGATGTCATTTCGACATGGATGTTAAGATCCAAGGCAAGGCTCATTCATAAAACCGAACTATCAAGAGTCGTGCCACAACTAAAAAGATAGGTCGATCCACCCCAAAAGATTGTAATTAATAACTATATAATAATTTTAGAATCACCACAAAATTGAAAAAGGAGAGACTGGAGCCACCCCCAATGGTGGGCCCCGCCAAATATGGCGGGCTATTCGTCCGCTTATGTAGCAGAAGAAAAATGGCCGGAAAGGTCCGATAGCGCCATCCGGATCGATCCTTATCTTATAATCACCGGTTTGAACACGCAACCCCTGGTTATAATATTATCAGCAATTTCCGGTTAAGTTTTGCACTAGCAAAAGGTGATATTCGAAAAAAGAAACCGAACTGGGTCGTCTTTCCAAAGAGCGGAGCTTGCGCGTTATGTGGTGTTGATCTCTTCGCAGAAGAATCAATCGGTGGCCGCCGGCCGCTCATAATCTAAACCGGTCCACCATCTGCTTGATATTTTCCGAAAAATATTGAGTGACTTAACGCGATCAACGGGCGTGCTGATCTTTCCCAAAAGATCATTGACTTGTTTCTGAATTAACAATCATTTGATTGGAGCGATGGGGCGATGGAGCGGCTGTTGTTAACCATCAATATCTTGAGGGCTATGCAATGCCTCCCTGTAATTTAATGAAGAAATCTTCGTATGCAGTATCGGTAATATGTGGCGGCACTACTGATTTTTTACTGAGAGACCGGCTGGATTGGGATTCGTTTGAAATGGTTATGATGCTGTTGGTACGCGGTATGGCAAATAACGATAAATTTTAGTGACATAGGCATAATATCATCTGTAAAAAGGACCGGATCTATTGTATGCCATCTTTTTTCCCCACTTTATATGATTAGGGGGAAAGCCTTAAGGGCTCCAAATCCTTCGTTGGCAAGGGTTTGCAGCAAAGTGCCACGGCTGTGCACCCTTGCCGCCTTTGACTTTGGAACCCTAAAGACTTTTGCATCAATGGGGGTTTTTTAATGCAACTGTGAGGATAATTGTTTTAAGAAACGCTTAACCTTCCGCCTTTTTTTCGAGTTCGTCCAGTTTGTCCGGTTCCGAAACAGCAATATCCACCAGTGCCTTTGGAATGGAGCTCTGCTCGCACATCACCCGGATCTCCTTCTCCTGATCACTGAACTCCATAATTTCGCGAACGGAATCGATGTAGTCGATCATCTGGTCCGACGGTATATCCTCCAGCGCAGGCCCTTCAGCCGCAGCCTTTTTCCGCGCTGCTTCTTCTTCCGCCAATCTCTGTTTTTCCTTTAACTCTTCTTCCATGGCCTTTTTAGCGTCATCGATATCACCCTGGGAAACTTGGGCCATCTCAATCATCAGCTCTTCGGAGACGTCATTATCAAAAAGATGCCGCACCTTTTCGGTATTGGATTTGCCCGCCACGGCCTCGAGCAGGGTTGTCACCCTGGCGCGTTCGGCGCGCTCTTTCTTGATCTGCTCATTGACCGCCTCCAGCTTCTCATCGGTAATCTCCATCGCCGTGGTGATCACCTCAAAATCCACATTTTCCTCGATCAGCGATCGGATACCCTCATCACCCGGCAGCTCTTTTGCTTTGGCAATGAGCAAATCGAGTTTTGTCTGCTCCACAATCGCAATCACATCCGGTCTGCGGTCGGAGCTTCTGAGTTCCGGCCAGGTCTCGCACAATTGGTCCAGGATATTATTGGTGGCAGCGTAGGGGGCAGCTACATCTTCCAGTGTAAGCGCCGAAATGGCGGCATTAAAATCTTTCAAAAGGGGTCTGCCGACTTTGCGCGCCTTATCCATTGCGAATCTCAGCTGAATCAGACTGCCCCCATGACGTGAAACATTGTACCCCTCGCCGTCAAGCTCACCTGCAATGCGCTGAACCGATGCTTCAAGATTACCCTGTGCCAGGTCCTGGGATTCAAGCTGAAGAATTTTGTCCTCGATCAAGAGCCAGAGCGGTTTTTTT
>JASFKE010000083.1:0-10465 GCA_050118795.1 Desulfobacteraceae bacterium
CAGTAACTTTTTTGTTGCTCTTCATCCCAATTGTCCAGGGGCCGGTCGGTTGCGCTGATGGGCGCGCCGGCGTCGATTTTGAGCTTCGGGCAGTCATAGACCATATGTTCGGGCAGAAAAGCAAGCTCGATGCGGAAAAGTCCGTGGGGATGTTTTTCGATCAGCGGCTGCACATCTATGGACCTTGATGGTCTGTTCGCCCCACAGCCCTTCGGTGCGATAGATCCGCACCCGGTTGTCGGTGATGGCAAAGCGCACCTGACGCTCTTGGCTATCCGGCAGGGTGATCAGCCCATCCAGATGCTGATGCGGGTCCAAAGGATCGGAAAAAAGCAGCTCCACTCAACACCAGAGGTGAAGACGGCAAAAGGACCAATAGATATATGAAAAGCTGATTTTTGCACCGCCGAGTATACCCAGCCGAAGCTTGTGTGTCAATACTGCTATAAATACAAGGTATTGTATGTTGCTTTGTCCGATTATCGACGGATCTGCATCTTGAAATCGTAGGTTTCCGTACGAATGCCCCCGCTGGTCCATTAAGGTCGTAAATGGCTCATTGACAACTGGGCATGAGCGGACTATAAAAAAACCATATATAAACATTAAAAGGACATTAAAATGAAATTAAAACAAGCCATAAAACCCATCAGCTTTTTCAAGGCACACGCCGCCGATGTCATCAAAGAGCTGAATGATACCCACGGCACGATGATCATTACCCAGCATGGTGAAGCCAAAGCCGTCGTCCAGGATATCGATGAGTACGAACGAATCCAAGAAACATTGGCATTGCTGAAAATGATTGCCCAAGGTCAAAAAGATCTCGTAGAAGGCAGAACCGTTCTTGCAGAAGAAGTATTTAAAGAACTCGACGCCAAAATTGACCAGGATTTTGGCGGATGAGGTATTCCGTCGAATTTTCAATAGGTGCGAAACAAGATCTTTTCAAAATTTATCGATACATCAAAAATGCCGGCAAGCCGGAGACAGCCAAAAAGTTTTCTGATCAAATCAAAAAGGCCTGCCTCAGCTTGTCTGAAAATCCAGAGCGTGGGCACATTCCAGACGAACTAAAAGGCCTTAACGTCATGCTGTGCCGCCAGATCGTTTTCAGAAACTATCGCATTATCTATCAAGTAATAGGAAAAATCGTCGTGATCAGCGGAATTATAGATGGGCAAAGACAAATAAGAGAGGTGATGCGTCAGAGGATGCTGATATAAAAAGGGGCGTTCTGATTACATCACAAGCCGTTTTGGGTCTTCAGAACTTGCAGCGTGGTTATCCAAAACCCTATTGATAGATCCCGCCCGGAGATCACAGGCCCCATACACGGCCTTTGATTTCAACACAGCTCATAGAGACGACTGCATTCTGAGGTCTCACTATTGGATGAAGCAGGATATTAAATCTTCCATTTCTGTAGTTCACCTTGCGGATATCGCTGGACTTGGCGAGCGGACATTTGCCAGGAGATTTAAGAAAGCCACAGGTGATACCCCTCTTGAATACCTGCAGCATCCAATGTTGCGATTTAATACATTTAAATTTTCGGCAATACCTATACTCATATTGTGTGTGATTTTAATTGGTTGTGAATTTATCAAGGATAGTGCTGCAATTAAGCCCCCACAAAAACCGCCCAATGTGCCAAAGGAGGCTATATGGTCTGGTGGGGTAGATGGCGGTGTCTTTATTCTTGTTCAGAAGGACAGAAATAGTCCGGCAAATATTTATTTTGCAGATATTTATTATGATAGTACAGGTGAAATTTGGTATAAGGGACGATTGTCTATAGATCCATTAGAAAAACCGGATTTTGATTATAGAAATAAAGAGGTGTATTCTGGGTGGGATGGAGATACTCTATATTTAAAGGATGGGCGTATTTTAAAGGCAATAGATACTGTAACTACTCAGCGTGATTCTCAATAAAAGTACTACACCTGCTTTTTAAATTCCGGTAACTTACAATGGAACAACAGTTCCGGCGCATGGTTTTATGCGGTCGGCGGCTATTCCGCTTGGATCAAGGGCGTCGCGAAGGCAGAGAGGGACAAAAGCGGCAAACGCAAGTATCGACTGGATTATGAATATAAAGTGGCTGATCGCTACAATTGGGATATGGAAAAGCAAATGATGACTATGGGCTGCCAAGCTGCTCCAACTGCTTTTTACCTTTTTCCTCATCTACGAAATAAAACAGTACGCCGCCGGCGATAAATAGCACGATTACGGAAACAATGCTCAACCGGGTGGCTGTCAATCCGGTGGCGATGATCTGCGCTTCGGTGGGCATGGGGGGCAGCAGCAGCTTTTTGGCCATCAATCCGGTCAAGCCCATGAGGACGGGGCCGACGATGGCGGCGAATTTTCCCAGCATATTGTAAAAGCCATAGAACTCGGCGCTCTGCTCGTGGGGGATCAGGCGTGCGTAGTAGGAGCGGCTCAAGGCCTGTATCCCCCCTTGCACCAATCCGATCACAGCCGCTAACAGGTAAAATTCAATGGGCCGTGACATGAAAGCGCCCCATATTGTCACGGCCATGTAGATACCCAGTGCCAGGTAGATGGCGCGGCGAACACCCCAAATCCTGCCCAACTGTCCGAAGAGCAGCGCGGAGGGAAACCCGATGAATTGGGTTATGAGCAACGCGGCGATGAGGTCGTTGCGGTTGAATCCGATGGACATGCCGTAGTCCACGGCCATGCGAACGATGGTATCCACGCCGTCGATATAGCACCAGTAAGCCAGCAAAAAGGTAAAGAGCACCTTGAGCTGTCGTATCTTTTTCAGGGTGTTTTTCACTTTTCCAAAGCCGGCTGACAATTGGCGCCCCAATGACAGGGGCGCGGTGTCGGCATCCCCGGGAACCCAGAAAAAGGTGACGAGTGCAAACAGCCCCCACCACAGGGCCACGGTGACAAAAGAGGCCTTTACGGCCTGGGTGGCGTCGGCCAAACCGAATAGTTGGGGTTTGATGGTCATGAGCACATTGAAGGCCAACAGCAGCCCCCCGCCCAAGTATCCCAAGGCGTATCCCAGGCTGGAGACCTGGTCGATCCGGTCGGCGGGCGCCACCTGGGGCAGCAGGGCATCGTAAAAGACCACCGATCCCGAAAATCCGATGACACCCAACCCGTATACGAATAGGGCCGCAAGCCAATTGCTCTGGGGGATCAGCGCCATGATCGCAGTCATCAATACACCCAGGTAGGTAAAGCAGATCAACAGCCCTTTGCGACGGCCGCTGTAATCGGCAAAGGCCCCCAAAATGGGGGCCAATGCAGCAACAATCAGACTGGCCAATGCGTTGCCCAATCCCAGGCGGAAAGTACTGGTGTTGGCATCGATACCATAACTCCAATACTGCTTGTAGAGAATTGGAAAAAAGACGGCCATGACCGTGGTGGTGAAAGCGGAGTTGGCCCAATCATATAACGCCCATCCCCAGATGGTGCGCCGTTGATCATGAGATGCCGATTTTTGGGTAGAAGGCATGTTTTGCTCCGGTAAAATCGTTAAAGCCCATAGATTTAGATATTGGCGTGGATGGTCCCGCCACGGCCTTTGTGCTTGCAAAAGCCGTTGTGCCCAATTATTCTGAATACTACAAGCTTGTGGTGATGATTATGAAAACCATATCCGCGGATCCCAAACTGAGGTACATGGCTTCCGATTTTGATACCAACTTTAAGGTGTTCCATGAATTGATGTCAAATAAGGTTCTGGAAATCCTGTTGGTGGCCAGCGCATATGATGCCTACATATTGGAAGAGGACGGTTCATTGGCATCGAAAATTATCAATGAGTACCATGGCCTCAACCTGAGCCGACCTCCCAGACTGACGAGAGTGGATGATGCTGCAAGTGCATTAAGTCAGATCGAGAGCGAGTCCTACGACCTGGTGATTACCATGCCCCACCTCGATGATATGGACTCTTTTGAATTGGGCGCGTCGATAAAAGCGCTCAATTCCGATCTGCCGGTGGTCCTGCTGGCGCACAGCGTACATGGGCTTTTCCCGCTGCCGGTCAATAAGGACTGCTCCGGCATCGATCAGATTTTCATCTGGTCGGGCGATGCCGACTTGCTGCTGGCCATCGTCAAGAATGTGGAGGACCGCCGCAATGTTGAAATTGATACCGAAAAAGCCCAGGTGCGGGTGATCATTCTGGTGGAAGATTCACCCCTGTACCGGAGTTACTTTTTACCGCTGATGTACAAAGAGGTGGTCCATCAGACCCAGGAGGTGCTCGATGAAAGCCTCAACGAGGAGCATCGCCTGTTAAAAATGCGTGCGCGTCCGAAGATTCTGGTGGCCGAGACCTTTGAGTCGGCCATCTCCCTGTATGAGCGCTACCAATCCTTTATTTTCGGCGTCGTGGCCGATACCCGTTTTCCCCTTGAAGGGGAGCTGTGTGCGGATGCCGGGGTTCGATTCCTCAAGCGCGTCAAGAACGACATTCCCGATCTGCCGGTGCTGTTGATCAGCAATGAGCCCCACAACCGCTCACAGGCAGACACCATCCCCGCCCAATTTTTAGATAAAAACTCCCCCCGGCTTTTTGATGAATTGCATGGCTTTTTTCTCGATCATCTCGGATTTGGGGATTTTATTTTTAGATCGGCAGACGGTCTTGAGGTGGCCAGGGCTTCAAACCTTCGGCAAATGGAAGAGATCCTTCCCGAGATTTCGGATGAACCCCTTTGCTACCACGCATCCCGAAACCGCTTCTCCAATTGGATCATGGCGCGCAGCGAAATTACACTGGCGTCTCAGATGCGCCAATTGCAGATTTCTGATTTCCCGGATGTTTCGGCAGTGCGCCAGTATTTGGTGGACAGTATCCATAGTTTGCGCAAATGGCGCCAAAAAGGGGTGGTCATTCAGTTTAAGGCGCAATCGTTTGATTCTCAAATTGCGGATATTGCCAAGATCGGCAAGGGCTCCCTGGGCGGCAAGGCCCGGGGGATGGCTTTTGTCGCCAATTTACTGCGCCAGTCACCCTGGTTATACAAGAAGTATCATGGAATCGATATTCGAATTCCACCGACTCTGGTGATCACCACCGAAGGTTTCGACCTTTTTGTGAGTCAAAATAAAATCAGAAAGTCCCAGTGTATCGAAATGGACGATGCGGAGATCGCCCGGGTATTTTCCAAAGGGACCATACCGGCTCAAATCGAAGAGGATCTGCAAGCATTTCTCAAGGCGGTGCGGGGCCCGCTCTCGGTTCGCTCCTCCAGCCTGCTGGAAGATGCGCACCATCAACCCCTGGCCGGATTGTATAAAACATTCATGATCCCCAACGACCACCCCCAGGACCGTGTGCGGTTGGCCCAACTGGTGGGGGCTGTCAAGCAGGTCTATGCTTCCACATGGTTCGAACAGCCGCTCCAGTTCGCCCTCAGCACGGCTTTTCGCCACCGTAAAGAGCAGATGGCCGTGATGATCCAGGAGATCGCGGGGGGGGCTTATGGTCGGTTTTATTATCCGGCCGTGTCAGGGATCGCCCGCTCCCAGAACTATTATCCCATAGATCCTATTCAGCCCGACGATGGAATGGCCAAAATCGCGTTGGGCTTCGGCAAGGTTTTGGGCACCGGAGAGGGGGGGCTTCGGTTCTGTCCCAAATATCCCAACAGCCTGCCGAACTTTTCAAAAACCGAAGATATCCTGGCCAATGCCCAGCAGCAATTTTATGCCCTTCCCATCGGATCGGATATCACCTCCCTCGATCTGGATCTCGATCTGGAGTTGCGAAATGTGGCCGACGCACTCAATGAGCCGCCCCTTTCCGGGTTGGTCAGCACCTATATCGCCCAGGACGACCGCATTCGTGATTCGGCAACCAGTGAAGGGGCCAAGTTGGTGACGTTTGCCGCCATTTTAAAACACAAGACATTTCCATTGGCCGGCCTGTTGACCGATTTGCTGAACCTTGGGCGCGACGGGATGGGATGCCATGTGGAGTTTGAATTTGCGGTGAATCGTATCGGCATTCCGGATGAAATGCCGGTCTTTTATATCCTTCAAATGCGTCCGATGCCCATGGGCAGCGATCCCTATGAAGTGGAGATCACTGACGGGGATAAAGCGTCCGCCATCTGTTTTTCATCCAACGCCTTGGGGCACGGAAAGTATGACCAGATATCGGACCTGGTCTATATCAAACCCGATGATTTCGATGTCTCCCGTATGCGTGAGATGGCCAGGGAGGTCAGCCGTGCCAATGCCTGCCTCAAGGCCGAAAAGCGCCCTTTTCTGCTCATCGGCCCTGGGCGGTGGGGATCATTCGATCCTTGGTTGGGAATTCCCGTAAAATGGGAAGATATCAATGGCGCCGGCGCCATTATCGAATTGCGCACCGCCGATTTGAAGGCCGATCCATCCCAAGGGTCCCATTTTTTTCAACAGATTACCACCCATGGGCTTTTTTATCTCACCGTCAGCGAAGGGGAGGGCGATTTCATTCGATGGGAGCGGATTCGCAAATACCCAACCATTCAAGAGACAGCCCATCTATGTCACACGCGCCTGCCCTCTCCCATGCTGATTAAATGCAATGGCCGCGACTCACAATGCATCATCGTCCAATAGAGTGCGCCATTTTCCCCCTAAAGATCTCGACGCAAAATGGCGATAAAGAAATTGAAGCAACGACTTTGGTGCTGTCCCCCCGGCTGAGCGCACCGACCCTGATAATCAGGTCGTCGCTATATTTCAGAAAGGATAGATTATATGAACCGCAAAGAGATCATCTTTTTTGACGAACTTGGCTTTGGATGGGTGGTTGACAAATCTATCATTCAAAAAATTCATGCCGGCAACAAGAACGAAGATATCATGGTCGAAAAAACCTTGGCCGACTTGTTACGTTGTACATAGCGTCTTAGTTTTGTATACCAATCCAACCCAATACTGACAGGCAGCCCATACGGGTTCATTTTTCCTTGCAAAAATGATAAGACCGGGTACATCATGCCTTCATGATGAGAAAAGGATTATCGTATCCCTATCTGTTGACCCTGGGTTGTTCTTGGATTGCAATTA
Organism: Desulfobacteraceae bacterium; assembly: GCA_050118795.1. Lineage (GTDB taxonomy): Bacteria > Desulfobacterota > Desulfobacteria > Desulfobacterales > Desulfosarcinaceae > JARRKU01. Next base: position 7,063 of record JASFKE010000083.1, read on the forward strand.
TCCTGTTTTTTATCCAAAGCGCCCTGGCGGCTGAGGATAAAGCCGATTCTTCAGAAGACGACATGGCGTTGGTGCGTGCTGTGATGTGTGAGTTCATCGATGCGTTTGCACCCCAGAATCAGGCGGTGGTGTTTTCCATCGATGTGGGAAAAATTTCTTGCTTCACCTCCTTCGACAGAATCGAATCATCCACCTTTACCCGGCACAAATGGTTTCGGCGAGATGAACTTGTGACCACCAAGCGCCTGACGCTCCACCCCCCCAGCTGGTCGACCTATAGCAGTATCCAACTGCGAGAGGCGGACAAAGGGCCATGGCGGGTGGAGATCCTGAATCACCGAAACCAATTAATCAAAACACTGCGTTTCAGTGTCACCGACTAACTCAATATGGATACTCTGCTATCATTTCTATCCAGCATCCGATGGCAAGATGTGGTTGATGTGTTGGTTAACAGCTACATTCTGTTCCGTCTCTATGTCCTTTTCAGAGGGACCAATGTCATCCGCGTGATCGCCGGCATTGCGCTATTATGGATTTTTCAGCGCCTGGCCGCCGGAATGGGGTTGATTGTCACCAGTTGGGCCATGCAAGGTATCATTGCCGGTGCCGCCCTGATCATTGTTATTGTGTTCCGCAATGAGATCCGCAATGTGCTGCAGGCTAAAAATATCCGGGCCATTTTCTGGGGCGTCCCGCGCAGGATCACCCGTTCGTCACCTGTTGATAGCATCGTGGTCGGGGTTTACGATCTGGCCCGTAAAAACACCGGGGCCCTGATCGTGATACCCGGCAAAGAGGATATCGACGAAATCCTTCAAGGGGGTGTGCAGTGGCAGGGGTTGGTCTCCAGACAGATGCTGATGTCCATCTTTTGGAATGGAAATCCTGTTCATGACGGCGCTGCGGTGATTGTCGGTGACCGTGTCACGCGGGTGGGCGCTATTTTACCCCTGAGCCCAAGCGATGAACTCCCAAGCAAATACGGCACCCGCCATCGTGCCGCCGTGGGATTGACGGAACAATCCGATGCTCTGGTCATCGTGGTGTCCGAAGAGCGCGGTGAGGTTATTGCGGTCAAAAACAGCGATATTATTCCCATTAAAGATAATCTGGCTTTGAAGGGGCTGATCAGATCTCATCTGGGTATCGTGACGGAATTGGATGATGATACCCAGCGCGATTCCATGGAACTCACCATGGCCGCCGTGGTTTGTGTGTTGTGCATGGCGGGCGTCTGGTTCAGTTTTGCCAGGGGGTTGGAGACCCTTACCAGCCTGGAGGTACCACTGGAATATGTGAATCGTGACTCCCGCATGCAGATTTTGTCCGCTTCGGAAAATACGGTTCGGCTCCATTTGAGCGGTTCGGGCGCTTTAATCAGCTCCATGAAACCGGATCAGGTTAAGGTAAAGGTCGATCTGGACAATGCTGTCAACGGTGAGAATCTGTTTACCATCACAAATGACAATATTGGTCTGCCACCGGGTGTGCGGTTGAATCGCATAGAGCCGTCCGAAGTCAAACTGGTGCTCGATTTTCCCATTTCCAAGAAACTTCCCATACAGGTGGATTGGGTGGGGGCCTTGCCCGATGGCTTGATTCTGAAAAGCGTCAAATTGAAACCCGATTCGGTGGTCGTGATTGGTGGCGGTAAAATTTTAAATGAGATCAACACGATGTATACTGAAAGAGTCCAGCTGGATAATCTGCAAGCCAGCGGCCAGGTCACCGTCGGGCTGGCGATGGCGCCTGCCTCTTTGGAAGTCGCATACGGTTACAAGGAGAGAGTTCGGATTACGTTCGTCATTCTGAAACGGGGCGGTTAGTGCTCCCCATCGTTCGGCGGTATCAATTGGTCAGTTTGTCCGAATACGCCTGTATAAACCTTTCCATCATGCGGTACGCCTCATCATCCGGGTATTGTTCCGGGGGATGCTTACAAAAATAGGCGGACGGCGCTTCCAACACCCCCCCCATCTTTTGATCCATGGCCAATTTTATGCACCGAATGGTGTCAATGGCGACACCTGCTGAGTTGGGGGAGTCCTGTACCGACAAGCGCAGCTCCAAATCTATGGGGATATCCCCAAAAATCCGCCCTTCCATGCGGATGAAACACACCTTGTTATCATTTTGCCAAGGGACATAATCGCTGGGGCCGATATGGATATTGTTTGCCGTCAACCTGTGGGCGGTAACGGATTGGACCGCCTCTGTTTTTGATTTTCTCTTTGAAGACAACCGTTTCTGATTGAGCATGTTGAGAAAGTCGGTGTTGCCACCGGTGTTCAGTTGATAGGTGCGATCAAGTTGTACCCCCCGTTTATTGAACAGGTCGGTGAGCACCCTGTGGGTGATGGTGGCGCCCAGTTGAGACTTGATATCGTCGCCGATGATAGGGATTTTCTTGGTTGCAAACTTTGCAGCCCATTCGCGGTCGCTGGCAATGAACACCGGTATGTTGTTGACGAATCCGGTCCCGGCTTCCAATGCGCAGTTGGCGTAGAAACGGGTGGCCTCCTCCGAGCCTACCGGAAGGTAGTTGAGCAGGACATCCGCCTGGGACGCCTTTAGAATCTGAACGACCTTTTCCTGGTCCGCCTCTTTAAGATTCGCAGGTAGGAAGGTCCGGCTCTCATCGAAATTTTTCATATGCTCGGAAACGCCGTCCAAAACTCTACCCATCTGTACAACGGTGCCGCTGTCGGGGACCTCTTTGCAGAACATGGTGGTGCAGTTGGGCGGTGAAAAGATGGCACGGCTTACGTCCAGGCCGACTTTACGCTGATCGATGTCAAGGGCGGCCACCACTTGAATGTCCCAAGGGGTGTAGCCGCCGATATTCCAGTGCATGAGCCCGATGGCCTCTTGAGGGTCCTTCGATTGATAATAACAAAGCCCTTGAATCAGGGCGCTGGCGCAATTGCCGATACCGACAATGGCGATTTTAATAGGGTGCATTGTTTTTCCGTTTTTTTATGATGCCCATTGGCGTAGGATGCTGTGCATTATGCAATAACAGATATCTATGGGGTTGACAACATTCATTGTCCCGGCTGTTCTACTCTGGATGAGACCCAACTATCCAGAAAAACAAATATTATGATCATGCAGGCACCCTCGGCCCGATGGCGCATCACAGCATACAATAAAGTGCTGACAACGCTATCCACAACGCTATTCAAAGATGGCAAACACACCTAAAAATTGCATGGGGTTGAATTTTATTTTTCTAAAGTTGTGGTCAATAGCGGCGATAACCATATCAGGAGGTGGTCTCCAATGGTCGATATTATCATCGGAGGCGCCATTTTGCCGGTGCAGAACAATCCGCAGGACCGTCACAACCCGCGCCGGCAGGCGCCCAAAAAGAGAGTGATCAAAGATAGGCGCAAAGCCA
>JASFKE010000084.1:0-10449 GCA_050118795.1 Desulfobacteraceae bacterium
GGACCGTTGCGCAATTTTTTTTCTCAAAGTCCGTCCCGACAATTTTGTGACTTTTTCCCGGCGGCCGGGAATTTTTCCCGCTAATCAGGAAAAGGTGGTCTAATCTTATCTACCCCAAATATCATTATCCATATGATTTGAGGACTAATGAACCAGACCGCCAGGCGGATACTCTGATGATCGATCGAACAAAACCCAATAAATCGACGTCATCCAAATCCGAAGAGAGCATACCCGATGACTGTATGGCCGATATCGTTGCGGATTCACAACACAGCTGCGTCAACATCACCGACATGATCCGCAGCCTCCAGCGCACGGAGGGGCTCACCGACTGTTTCCGGCGAGGCTTGTCGGATTGCGACCAGCTTGAATGCGCTTGGCGCCGGTACTGCTTGAGTAATACAGATGGACTGCCCCCCTTGTCGGAATCCTGAACAGATCCCGCCACGGCCATATTCAATTACTTCCAGAAAGCTTCCAGCTTGTGCTGAAATGTTTTGTTGTCATCGACACGGGTTAACGCCCAGGAGACCGGGAGCAAATTGCGGTAGCGGTTTTCACGATACCGGCGATCGATCAACAAAACCACACCTTGATCTTCTTCGGTGCGGATCACCCGGCCGGCGGCCTGTAAAACACGATTGATACCCGGATATTGATACGCGAATTCAAAACCATTTCGATTTTTCTTGTCGAAATACTCTTTGATCAAATCGCGTTCGATGCTGATGCCCGGCAGCCCTACGCCCACAATCACCGCTCCGGTTAAACAATCCCCCTTTAAATCGATGCCCTCACCGAAAATGCCGCCCATCACCGCAAAGCCCACCAGGGTTTGCGCAGCCTTTTCATTAAAACGTCCTAAAAATGAATCTCTCTGCCCTTCGGTCATCTCCGCTGTCTGGATAATGACCTCCATGTCACGGCATTGGGAGATAAATGCGTGATGAACCATACCCATGTACTCATATGAAGGGAAAAAAAACAGATAGTGGCCTTTGCGCTGCCCGGCCAGAGCCAAAAGGGTGCGGACAACAGCGCCACAGGATTTTTCTCTTTGACGGTACAAGGTGGTAATCCGGTCCGCCACAAACACGGCTAGGTTGGAGGCGGGAAAGGGTGACGGCAAATTCAACGCCACGGTATCATCACGGCACCCCAGTGAGGCTTGAAAGTAGCCGGCAGGGGTCAACGTGGCGGATAGCAGCACTGCGGATCGACTTTTTTTCCAGGCCGCATTCAGCTGATCGGCCGGATCGATACAATAGAGCTTGATGCGCAATTGATCTGCCGCCGCTTCATATATGACCGCATAAGAGCCATCGAAGGCTTCGGCGATCTTTAGAAACCGCGAAATCTCGAAAAAGAGCGCCAGCAGGTCGTCCCGGAAGTCCGTGCGCAAATTGAGGGCCAACCACTTTTCCGATCGCCGTATAAAATCCCGTAACCTGTCAATCAATACCTGGGGCAAATTTTTTTCTACTTTCCCGCCGCCGGCCTCTTTACAGCAGCGCCGCATGGAGGCCATCCAGGCATTGACGCTCCCCAGGCTGCGATAGAGGCCGGCAAGTTCACCTTTAATCAGCCTTCGCATCGCCAGAACGGGCTGTTTGGCCAATTGCGCCGAAAACATCTCTCTGGAGCGGTCCACCAGGTTATGGGCTTCGTCAACCAGCACGACATGCCCGCCGCCCTCTTCGCCAAACAGGCGTTGCAGCATAACACCCGGCGCAAAAGCGTAGTTATAGTCGCAAATGACGCAATCGCACCAATTGACCAACTCAAGGCAGAGCTCAAATGGACAGACCTTGTGAGTTGCGGCGATCTTTTCGATAACATCCCGTGTCACAGCGTCGTGTTTTAACCCGGCCCCCAGGGCATCGCTGATTCTGTCGAAATGGCCTTTGGCGCACGCGCACTCTTCGGGGAGACAATTGCTTTCGGGATAGAAGCAGATCTTATCTTTGGCGGTTACGGTGACGGACTTGATGCGCAACCCCTTGTCTGCCAGCAGTTGCAGGGCCGATTCAGCAGCCAGCCTTCCCGTGGTGCGGGCCGTCAGAAAAACGATTTTATCGACGCCCCCCTCCCCAAGCGCTTTGACCGCCGGAAAGATCGCTCCCATGGTCTTGCCGATACCTGTGGCCGCCTGTAACAGCAGGTGCCCTCCGGAGCGAATGTTTCGATAGACCGCCACCGCCATCTCACGTTGCCCTGCACGATAACCGCTAAAGGGAAAACCGAGCCGGGCGATGGATTGGTCGCGCACATCGGCCCACTTCGCCAATTGACGGATCCAGAAAAGATAGCGCTCCACCAGATCGTCAAAAAAATCAGCCAACTCATCCAGTGCAAAGGATCGGTCAATTTCCCGATGCCGGCCGCTGTCCACATTCATATAAGTCAACCGGACAATCACATCCTGAAATTGGTGTTGGGATGCCCAAATATAGGCGTAGCATTTGGCCTGACCCCAGTGAATGGGGTTGGGCGTCTTATCGATCTCATCCAGAGGCCGGCGGGTGCTCTTAATCTCCTCCACCACCACTTTGGAATCCTGCACCAACACCCCGTCAATACGTCCAGCCACTGTGAGTTCAAAATCGGCGTGATCAACAATCCGGGTCACCGGCACTTCGGCCATGTAGTCAGCAGGGCGCCGGGCCTGAATCTGCTGATGCGCCCTGATCCCCTCGATGGCTCTTACCGAGCCTAAAAAGTCGTGGCGTAAATCACCGCTTCGCAGGACGTACTCGACCAGTGATCGCACGGCGATGTCAAAGGTGGGTTTTGAAGCGAAAGGCGCAACCTCAGTTGAAGACATTCTTTCAGGGACAGTGATAGAGTTGTGCGGTGGCCATGGTGTCGGAGCGATGCAGCCAGACGAGATGGGTGGCCCCCAACTGCCCGGCACGTTCCCTGACCCTGAATATCATATTCTGCTCGGCCGCCAGGGACCAGGGATTGGCCGCATCAGCAGTTTCCGAGACCACACCGAGCATGGTACAATCTGTGACCTGCTGCTTTTCAGCTTCCAGCAGGTCGGGATAGGGCTCATGATACACGTGGCGGGAGCACCCCCACACCGATAATATCAATACAACGAAGGTTATTAACAATCTCATGGCCGGGGCCTCTCAGATGCGGCTTGTGTTAGTATGAACCCATATCCGACATATATCCACACAGGGAAAAGGTGTCAAATTGTTAAAGGGAGAAGCCTTTGCAGTGATTACTGACGCAGGGCTTGCCAAGTACCCAACGACGCAATTACGATAATAACTCGACACAGGAGGCAAGTATGAACCTGGAAATGCTACCCCGATTTTTAGAAACCCTGGTGCCGAATTGTGAAACGCAAAAAGCCTTGCAAAGGCGCCCTATCCAAGATAGGTCATCCGGATGACTCCTTGAAAAGTCAACCTGTTAACCCAAAAGGGAGTAGGATATGGAATTACGGCCTTTGGGAACATCTGAGATTCAGATCTCCCCCATCATCATGGGCACCTGGCAAGCCGGTAAAGCCATGTGGACCGATATCGACGACAATGAAAGCCATAAGGCCATACGGGCCGCTTTTGACGCCGGTATCACCACCTTTGATACGGCTGAGGTTTACGGCAACGGACATTCGGAAAGGATCCTGGGAAAAGCGCTGGAGGGGATTCGCCATGAGGTGGTGGTGGCAACGAAAGTCTTTTCAAATCACCTTAAACACAGCCAGATTCTCAGCGCCTGCGAGCGGTCTTTAAAAAACCTCAAGACAGACTACATCGATCTCTATCAGATTCATTGGCCTCCGGGGTCATTCGGGCATGCGGCCGTTCCCATGCAAGAGATCTTCAAAGCGCTTAAAGAGCTCCAGGTCAAAGGGAAAATCCGCACCTACGGGGTTTCCAATTTTAACCGCGCCCAGATGGAAGAGGCCGCCCAATATGGCGAAATCGTCAGTCTGCAACCCCCTTATTCGCTTTTTTGGCGGCATATCGAGCAGGAGGCCGCGCCCTATTGTCACGAAAACGGGATAAGCGTTCTGGCCTATTCGTCCATGGCGCAAGGTCTGCTAACCGGTAAATTCGGACCCGAACATCATTTTAAAAAGGGCGATCACCGCAGTTCCAACCGGCTGTTCAAGCCGGCGCACTTCGCCCGCGCGTTAAAGGCCTTGTCACAGCTCCAACCCATCGCCGATGAAGCAGGCGCCACCTTGGGACAATTGGCCCTGGCCTGGGTTATCGCCCAACCCCATACCTGCGCCATTGCCGGCGCTCGCAACCCGGAACAAGCCACCCAAAATGCGGCAGCGGCCCGGATTCAACTCAGTGCGGATGTATTGGCGACCATGGACCAAATCGGCCGCTCGGTCACCGATCATCTGGACGACGATCCAGTGATGTGGAAATGGTAGAACGTCTCTTTTTTATGGAAATTTTCCGAACCAGTCATATGGTATAACAGAATTGGAACGCAATCATATTCTCGAAAGGCGCCACCATCGATGGACCCTGCGGCTCGAAAATCAATGCTCTGCCCCAACTGTCGTAAACTGATCAGCACCGATGAACCACGGTGCCCCCATTGCGGCATTAAAACCCCGGGATCTCGAATCAAAAATAATCCCCTGACCCGCGGAATGGGATCAGGCGAACAGCTGGTGCGAGCCATCATCTATGCCAATGTGGCCATCTTTATTTTTTCGCTGTTAATCAGCAAAGGCAACCCGGCCGGGGGGGGAAACCCGCTGGGCATGCTCTCTCCATCCACCCGGGGCCTCGCGGTCTTGGGTGCCACCGGCACCCTAATGGTAAAAGAGGTTGGATGGTGGACCTTTATTTCAGCAAACTACTTGCATGGCGGAGCGTTGCACATCTTATTCAATATGATGGCATTTAATCAAATTGCGCCGCTTATTACCCGGTTATACGGCACCTACCGATTTTTCACCATTTACACCATCAGCGGGATCGGCGGTTTTGCGGTATCCTATATCAGCGGTATCCCCATCACGGTGGGGGCTTCAGCCGCCCTTTGCGGTCTTATCGGAGCAGCCATATATTATGGGAAAAGCCGCGGCGGTCTCTTTGGGCAGACCATCTACAAACAGATTGGCGGGTGGGCCATGGGTATTGTGCTCTTTGGATTCATGATTCCACAGATCAACAACTCCGCCCACATCGGCGGGATGGTGTTCGGCGCACTGTGCGGCTATTTTCTCGGGTATCATGAAAAGAGCCGGGAGAAGATGCCCCACCGCATTTTAGCGGGAGTATGCATGGTAATCACCCTTCTTGTGCTTTTGTGGGTGATTCTCAGAGGAGTGGTATACCTGTTGGGCGGATAGCTTATAGGCTTTAAGAGAGGAGGCCCAAATGGCAGCTCTGTTGCGAACAGTAGTTTATCCGCGCCACGTTGAACTTGGCGCCCAGATGGTGGAATTCGGGGGGTGGGAGATGCCCGTCCAGTATCCCACCGGCATTCTAAAAGAGCACTTGGCCACGCGCCGTCAGGCCGGTCTATTCGACGTCTCCCACATGGGCCGTTTTTTTATCGGTGGTGCGGATGCCCTGCCGTTTTTGCAGCATGCCCTGACCAATAATGCCGCGGCCCTGGAGCCGGCTGAAAGTCAGTATACGATCTTGGCTGACGAACAGGGCTGTGCCATCGACGACGCCTACCTCTACCGGTTTTACGAAGGGAGCTATTTATTGGTGGTCAACGCCGCCAACCGGGAAAAAGATTGGTCCCATCTACTTGGGTTGAAGAGCCAATTCAAAGATGTCGTCATGGAGGACCACACCCAAAAAATGGCCATGTTCAGCCTCCAGGGCCCCCAATCCAAAGCCATTATTACGAACATTGTCGGAAGCGATGCACTGCCGATCCCCCAGCGCAACGCCTTGTCAATTGCCACCTACAACCACAGCGAGATCCTGATCGCCCGTACGGGCTACACGGGAGAGCCGTTGTGCTTTGAACTCTTCGTGCCGGCACAACACGCTGCAAGCTTGTGGGATAATGTGCTGGACAGTGGCGCGGCAGCCATTGGATTGGGAGCCCGCGATACCCTTCGTTTGGAGGCCGGGTTGCCCCTTTACGGCCATGAGCTGGGTGATGACCCTTCGGGCAGCCCCATTCCCATATTTGCCATATCCATGGCGCGATTCGCCGTCAGTTTTTCACCCTTGAAAAGCGACTTTGTCGGCAAAGCGGCGCTGCAACGTCAATATGAGGCCCTGCAAACCATCATCGCCCAAGATCAAGGTGCTATTGATGCCCTGCCCCGACGCGTGCGCCCCATAGAACTTACAGGCAAAGGCATCGCCCGGGCCGGCGCCCAACTCTTTTACCAGGGACGACCGGCAGGAGAGGTTACCAGCGGCACCATGGTCCCCATGTGGCAGTTTGAAGACAGAGGCCTCGACAGCCATGTCGTTGATCACAGTGCACGCCGCGCCATTGGGCTGGCTTTGATCGACAGTCGCATTCCCGATGGCGCCGAGATCACCATAGAGGTGCGGAAAAAACAGTTGCCCGCCGTGGTCATGCCTTATCTGCTGCGCAGCGAAGCGCCGCCTATGGCCAGACCCATTACGTGGGAGGCATACCGCAGGGAATCAAAACAGACCGATCTAGATCCTGCATTGGCAGAGCAAGCCCGGCATTGGGTCCAAAAAGCCGTGGACAATACCCAGTGGCGGCAGGGGCAATGCATCAACCTGATCCCTTCGGAAATGACCACGTCACAAGTTGTGCGCATGCTTTCCATCATGGACCCGGCCGGCCGCTATGCCGAACACAAACCGGTCAAAGCGTTTGCAGATGCGGATATATTTTACTACCAGGGAACTGATTTCATCGCGGCGGTGGAAGCGGCCCTGACCGAACAGGTGTGCCACTTTTTAGGCTGCAACCAGGCCGAGATGCGTCCCATATCGGGCCAGATGGCCAATATGGTTGTTTTCTCCGCCATGGTGGATTTTCTCAATCGGGGCGATCGCAAGGTTGAACAGCGCCGGATCAACCGGGTGATGAATCACCACATTATCCGAGGCGGACATCTCTCCTCACAGCCCATGGGGGCGCTGCGCGATTATGTCAGACGCGACGCCACCACCGAACGCCCGGCCGTGGTCAATTTCCCTGTGTTACCGGACAATCCTTACCAGGTGGATGTAGAGGCCTGCGGGCCTTTGTTGGATCGGTACCGGCCGGAACTGATCATTTTTGGGAAAAGCATGGTCCTGCATCAGGAGCCGGTGGCGCCCATCCGCAAACTCATTGACGAGATGGGACTGTGTTCCATCATCATGTACGACATGGCCCATGTGCTTGGTCTGGCAGGCCCCAGCTTTCAACAACCTTTCGCCCAAGGCGCCGACCTGGTAACCGGTTCGACCCATAAAACCTTTTTCGGCACCCAACGGGGTTTGGTGGCCGCCGACTATGACCTGGATGACAACATGCACCGGGATATCTGGGAAGCCGTCAACCGGCGGGCTTTTCCCGGATCCACCAGCAATCACCACCTGGGAACGTTGTTGGGACTGCTCATCGCCGCCATGGAGATGAATGCCTACAAGGATCAATACCAGCCCCAGGTGATCGCAAATGCCAAAGCTTTTGCCAAAGCTCTGAAAGCGTGCGGCCTGGATGTGGCGGGCGATCCTGCCATCACCTACACACAGACCCATCAAGTCATAGTGGAGGTGGGCTACGCCCAGGGGCCTTCCATCGCACGCGCTTTGGAACGGAGCAACATCATCTGCAACTACCAGGCCTGCCCAAAGGATGAAGGCTTCACCGCCTCCGGCGCCCTGCGACTGGGAGTAGCGGAGATGACCCGTTTCGGCATGCGCGAGAGTGATTTTCAATCTTTGGCAGGGTTAATGGCCGATGTCATTGTACACCAAAAACAGGTTCGAGACGAGGTCACCGCACTGCGCCAAAACTTTTTAGAGATGCAATACTGTTTTTCCACCGATGCCTTGGCTGGGTTGGTGCAAAAACTGCACGGCTTGATTTAACCTGGTTACCCCCATGGGGCGGCGTGCAACCCTGTATATATCGGCCGGTCAAGTAAGTTGAAGGTGGCAGTTGCCATGGGTCGGCTCTTTCTGTTATGGTGCCCGACGATTATGAACGTGAACGGTTCATCGGACCGCTATGTTATAACACCATCTGCCAAAGGAAACTTTTCATGCGTTTAAAGATCGGACTGTGCCTTACACTGGGTTTACTTTTGCTCTTCATCTCGACCTCATGCCTTGCCGATGTCGATCTAAATCTGAAATCTGAACTGAAGTTCAAAACACCGCCCGTCGACATGACCTTTTCCCGGGACGGCCAGTGGCTTTACGTGCTCTTAAAAAACGGAGAGCTGGTGATCTACACCTATCAGGGGCAAATGAAAGGCAGGATCGACGTGGGTCCGGGTTTCGATAAAATCGAGCCGGGGCCGTTGCAGGATGAAATCTATCTGTTAAGCCGAAAAGACAATCGAATTCAGATCATCGAAGCAACCCCCAGTCGGGGGATCGACGACTCGGCATCTCCATACAAAGGGGCTGTCGACGCGCCGGTGGTCATTGCCGAGTACACCGATTTCCAATGTCCCTACTGCGCCAAACTCGGTGAGACCTTCTCAAAGCTGTTGAAACAGTATCCCGGAAAGATAAAAATCGTCTATAAAAGCTATCCCCTCAGCAATCATCGATTCGCATGGAAGGCGGCCGCGGCTGCCATGGCAGCGCACCAAAAAGGGCGGTTTTGGGAGTTCCATGACCGCCTGTTTGAACACTACAAGAGCCTTGATGATCAAAAAATAATGGACATTCGTAAAGAGTTCGGGTTTGACACCCCGGAGTTCGAGGCCTTGATAAAATCGAACGAGGTGAGGCGGCAAGTGGCGGCGGATCACCAGGAAGGCCAGCGCAACGGCGTACGGGGCACACCTACCGTCTTTGTCAACGGCAAACGCCTGAAAGATAAAAGCCTTAAAGGCTTTACTGAAGCCATCGATAAAGAGCTGGAATCAATTCAAAAATAACAATCCAAAGAAAATTCTGCTTTTTTCAATACTATTTTAGTATAATTTAATTGACTTAAGTCAAAGAATCCGATGAGATGCCCCCATTAGGTACACGGATAGGGTGAGCCGGTCTGATTTGCGGCCACGGCGGCATCAAAAAGCGGAGCAATACCCCTTTATGGATGATATCATCACAATAGAGACACAGGGCCCCATACAAAAGCCGGACGACTGCCTGGGCAATGATTATCATCTGCCCCAGCTGCAATCTACGCCTGCGAAAAGCCAACTTAAAATTACAAAAGGACCAACAGGCCCGGCAAAATTATGAGAAATGGTTTGGGAAACCGCCGACACTCGATCTTAAGATCATACACTTTTTCGAACTGTTGGACCAGGTGGACTGGAAAGCTGTCAACCATCTTAAAAACGGTCGACTCAAGGGGCTGAAATTCGCGCCGTATTACGGCTGTATGCTGGCAAGGCCGCCTGCCATGCGGCGTATGAAAAATTATCACGGCGTGATGGAAAAAATTCTATCCGGGCTTGGGGCCGCACCGGTCTTATGGGGGTACGGCTCCAGGTGTTGCGGCACTTTTCTTTCAGTGGTGCGGCCCGATGTGGTCACCGAGATGGTTCACCAAATCGTCAACAACGCAAAATATTCCGGCGCCGACTGCATCATCACGGCCTGCGCCATGTGCCATATGAACCTGGAGATTCGAAGTGACACCCAACAAGGGGCGCTGCCCATCTTCCACTTTTCGGAAATCCTCTCCCTGGCCTTTCAACACGAAGATACCGACGCCTATTTTACACGCCACCTTATCGACCCGCGTCCGATGTTAAAGCGATGTCAGCTTATCCCATGACCATAGATATGATTATCCCTGTGAGCTGTTCTCGGAGATATGATTCACAATTTTTGAGGAAGACCCTTCGAAACCGGTAACATTTTTCACCGTAAAACTAATGCCGAGAACACAGAACACGTATGGCACGGCCAGACAGAAGCTGACGAGTTTAATGGCGTGCGGAAGATCAAAATCGGGAATCCATATCAGCCCAAGCAGAAGCAGGCCTATGTACAGGCCCGTGGCCGCCAGCATCAAATACCCCATCAATTTTAACGTATGGATCTTCTTATCCGCCATATTTTTCTTGGTTAACTCAAATTTTAGACACTGAAGCACGACACTCATGGTTCCCAAAAGAGGCAGGAGAAACAATAGGGAAAACAGGATCTGAAATAGCATGAAGCTCTCCTTCAAAAAATTATCAATACTCTCTATCTATCAATACTCTCTATCAAGGGGGGGGCAATTATTGCAGGATAGTGCGGTGGATCGGAAAACCCGACCCTGAACGATTCATCCAAGAACAATCAAAAAAATGTAAAGTTCATAGATTTGAATTCA
>JASFKE010000085.1:0-10414 GCA_050118795.1 Desulfobacteraceae bacterium
CCACAGCGACTCTAGGGTGCCCGGGATATGTCGATTCCGAGTTGCCCATGGTTAATCCCTTTGTTACATGAATAGTCTGACCGTGTCGTTCAAGTGGAATGGCCTGTTTTATGGTCCTGATTGCCGGCATCGTCTTGTCCAATGTTTTCGGACGGTGTGAGTATGCTCCGTGGCGAGCGCTTTTGGGATAAGTATAGTGGTGTTGTTTTGCGCACCTGGTCGATGAATTGCTTCACCTTGGTTAAATCTTTTTGGCCGGCAACCAACTCGAGGCCGGAACTGGCGTCCACGGCATCGGGCCTGCAGGCGGCGATCGCCCGGGCCACGTTGTCCGGCGCCAACCCTCCGGCCAGGATCAATGGATGGCGGTGTGCAAACGCTTCGGCAATGGCCCAATTCCATGTCATGGCGTTGCCCCCCGGCAGTCGTCCCTTGCCACACTCGACCAGGTAACCGTCCACCTCATACTGACCGGCATCCGCCATTTTGGGCGGTTTTCCCGTAAACAGGGCTTTGACGATGCGAGCGGTTGTGGTTGATCTCAGGGCGGCGATAAATTCGGGGGGCTCATTGCCATGGAGCTGGACTCCGGTCAGTGCGCATTTTTCAACGGTTCGGCGCACGGTGTCCAGTTCGGGATCCACAAATACGCCGACCGCGGCCACATGATCGGGCAAGAGAGCAGTGATGGCGGCGGCCTGGTCCATGGTGACATTGCGCGGGCTTTTGGAAAAAAAGACCAATCCGATGGCATCTGCGCCCAAATCCGCGCATGCCCGCGCTTGGGCCGGATCGGTGAGGCCGCATATTTTTATTTGCGGGTATGGTTGTCGGGTCATGATGATCTGATCTCTACCAGTTCTATGCAACTATGGGATTAACACTTTTTTCCATATATAAGTTCTCGAATAAATGCCGGGCGGTCATTGGACCGGACGATGCTTTCACCGATCAGGAAGTTGAAAAGACCCCTTTCAAGGTTGTATTCAATATCTTCTCTGCTGCTGATGCCGCTGGCGGCCACCGGCACTTCACCGGGTTGGAGCAGATCCGAAAGGTTCATGGCCGTTTCGATATCGGTAGCAAAGGTGGCCAGGTTGCGGTTGTTGATGCCGATCAATTTGGCGCCGGCGTCGTGGGCGGCAGCATAATCTGTCTCACTGTGAATCTCCACCAAGGCATCCATACCCAGTTCGTGGGCAAGGCAAAGCAGCTCCTTAAGCTGGCTGGGCTCCAAAATGCGCGCAATGAGCAGGAGGGCATCGGCACCGGCCGCCCGTGATTCGAAGACCTGGTATTCGGAGATGATAAACTCTTTACGCAGCACCGGCAGCGATACCGCGGATCTTACTTGGCGCAGGTCGGCCAGGCTGCCTTTAAAATAAGGCGTGTCGGTCAGCACGGAGATGGCGGCGGCGCCACCGGCTTCATACTCCCGGGCACTGGGCCCGGCCCTGAGGTGATCACAGATGCTGCCCTTGGAGGGCGAAGCGCGCTTGATTTCGGCAATGATGTTCACACCCCCGGGGCCCGGACTCATGAGGCGCTTGTAAAATTGGCGCGGCTTCCAATCGGTGGTGGCAATGTGGGCCTGAAGTCGCTCCAATGGGAGGCGGTAAGCGGCCTGGGAGATCTCCTCTTTTTTGTCTGCAACGATTTTATCCAGAATGGTCATCGACGAACTTTCCAATGTCAGCGGTTTGATTAAGGCTTCCTCTACCCGTTGTCCTGGGTATATTCCACCAGCGCATTCAATTTCTCAACGGCTTTGCCTTCGTCAATGGCGGCAGCCGCCATATCGATACCCCCTTTAAGGTCCCCTGTCTTTCCGGCCGCCATCAAGGCGGCCCCCGCATTGATCAGAACCACATCCCGTTTGGGGCCGGGCTCGCCTGCGAGTATATTGCGGGTAATGGCGGCATTTTCTTCGGCATCGCCGCCGGCCATCTCTTCGGGATCGGCCAGTCGCCCGAAATAGGACAATGGGTCGATATCATAGGTGCGGACCATACCATCTTTCAACTCGCTTGTCCGGGTGGGCGCGCACACACTGATTTCGTCCAGTCCGTCATGGCCGTGGACCACCAGGGCGGACTGGCCGCCCAACAACTTAAGCGCCTGGGCGAACATCTCTGTCAATTGGGGTGCAAACACCCCCAAAAGTTGACATCCCGCCGATGCGGGATTGGTCAAGGGGCCCAGCATATTGAAGATGGAGCGAATCCCCAGCTCCTGACGCGGTTTGATGGCGTATTTCATGGCGCTATGGTAAAGGGGCGCAAACATGAAACCGATCCCCACCTCCTGGATCGCCTCCTCCACGATCTCCGGGGGCGTGTCCAACTTGACCCCCAAAACCTCCAGAACATCGGCGCTGCCGCATTTGCTGGAGACGCTGCGATTGCCGTGTTTGGCCACGGTGACACCGGCACCGGCCACCACAAAAGCGGTGGTGGTGGAGATGTTGAAGGTATGGGCGCCGTCTCCGCCAGTGCCGCAAGTGTCCACCACCGGCGATCCCACAGCTTGGATGCGGCGTGCATTGCGACGCATGGCGGCGGCAGCACCGGCAAGCTCCTCAAATGTTTCCCCTTTGGTGGCCAGGGCGGCCATCATGGCGCCGATCTGGGCCTCGGTGGCATTGCCGGTGAGCACCGTTTCCATCATATCGGCCATTTGAGATTCGGAGAGGTCTTTGCGCTGGATGATCTGGTTCAGATGGTCTCGAAACATGGTATTCTCCTTTTTCGCCTGCTTTAAACATTATCCATCATTTTTGTGAAATTTCGAAGCAGCCGTTTGCCGATGGTGGTCATGATGGACTCGGGATGAAATTGAATCCCCTCAACTTGGTGGGTCGCGTGCCGCAGGCCCATAATTTCTCCATCTTCACTTTCCGCGGTAACGGTCAAACAATCGGGCAGACTCTCACGCTCCACTGCCAGGGAGTGATAGCGCATGGCCTGGAAGGGCTTCTTGACGCCGTTGAACACGCCCTTTCCATCGTTTTCCACCATGGAGGTCTTGCCATGCATCAGTTGCCGGGCGCTGATGATCTTTCCGCCATAGGCTTGGGCGATGGTCTGGTGCCCCAGGCAGACGCCCAGGATGGGCAACTTGCCCGCAAAATGGGTGACGACCTCCAGAGAGACCCCGGCATCCGCCGGTCCGCCCGGGCCGGGGGAGATGACAATTGCGCCGGGCTTCAGCGCCGCCAGTTCGTCTACGGTCATCACATCGTTGCGCACCACCTTCACTGGTGTGCCGATCTCTTCTATATATTGAACCAGATTATAGGTAAACGAGTCGTAATTGTCGATCATCAGGATCATGATGCGCCCTCCTTGTCAAGTGCCATCTGGGTGAGTTGCAGGGCCTTTTGAACCGACTTGGCCTTGTTGATGGTCTCCATGCGTTCGCTCTCCGGATCGGAGTCCGCCACAATGCCGGCCCCTGCCCGCACGGTGAGTTGGCCGTCCTCCACAATGGCGGTGCGAATGGTAATGGCCAGATCCATGTTGCCGGAAAAAGAGATGTATCCCACGGCGCCGCCATAAGGTCCCCGGGGGCTCTGTTCCATGTCATCGATAATCTCCATGGCGCGCACTTTGGGTGCGCCGGACAGGGTGCCTGCCGGAAAGGATGCGCTCAGCAAATCCCATGCATCATGTTCCGGTTTCAGGTCGCAGATGATGTTGGATACCAGATGCATCACATGGGAGTATCGTTCCACCACCATGAGATCGGTGACCTGCACCGTGCCGGTGCGGGCTACGCGTCCCAGATCGTTGCGCCCCAAATCCACCAGCATGAGGTGTTCTGCACGCTCCTTCTCATCGCCCAGCATATCGTCCGCCAATTCGCGGTCTTGCTGTTCAGTGGCGCCTCTGGGCCGGGTGCCGGCAATGGGCCGCAAGGTGGCCACATTGTTTTCCAGGCGCACCATGGTCTCCGGAGAAGAGCCTGCCAAAGCAGTATCACCCAGATGCATGAAAAAAAGATAGGGAGAGGGGTTGATATAGCGTTGGGCGCGGTACAGGGCCAGAAGATCATCCGGTGCCGGGCAGCTAAAGGGTTGGGATATGACGGACTGGATAATGTCGCCTTTGCGGATATGTTCTTTGACTTTGACGACCTGGTTGCGAAATGTCTCATCCGGGATGGGGGACTTGACCTCATAGCCGCTGGTTGCCAGGGCGGTCTGCCCTTGAGCCAGGGGCGTGTTGATCAGGGCCAATAGATTGTCCAGGCGCTCACAAGCCGTATCGTAGACCTCGGAGGCTCTCTGCGGATTGTCCACAAACCCTACGGCAATGCACATCAAGGTGTTTTGAATATTGTCGAAGATCAGCAGCTCCTCCGGCAGCACGAAATGGGCGATGGGTTTGTTATCCGGAAGATGGTTGGGGATGCGTTCGAAAAACGAGACCATCTCATAGGTCAAATAGCCCACCAGACCGCCCCAGAAGCGCGGCAGTTCAGCCAGCTGGGCGGCACGGTAGCGATCCATGATGGATTTAAGCACTTTGAGCGGGTCATTGCCGTGTTCGACCACCTCGGTGTCGCCGTTGGAGCTGATATGCACGCTCTGTTTGAACACCTGCACACTGGTATGGGCCGACGTCCCTAAAAAGCTGTAACGTCCCCACTTTTCGCCGCCTTCAACACTCTCCAATAAAAAAATGGGGCCCTGTTGGCGATATAGTTTGGTGAGCAGGGAGACCGGTGTTTCCATGTCCGCTAGAATTTCTAAGCAAACCGGCACTACGTTGTGATTTTGGGCCAACTCGACAAAACGTTCCCGGTTCGGAAATTTACGAATCAACATATATGCTCCTTGTAAAAAGATCCGGCCTTTATAAAAGGCTGACTTGCCTTATACCTGTATTCCAGGCCGGATTGCAAAAAATAAAAAAGGCCGTGGTTTCATCAACCACGACCCCAAAAAAAAAGACCGTGGGTTTTAAAGTTTACCCATGGTCCCTAAGCACTCTGTATCGGTTCAATCAGATGGTCAGGCTCCCACAGGCGTACCACCGCCACAGACGCCACCACCCGTTGCTGAGATTATGTTTCTTTTTTAGCTTCATAACGGTCTCCATTTATGGGCTAAAGTGACTGTAGTCAAGTATTTTTTTTGCGACTCAACGGCGTTTGCTCCGGTCGCCCGCACCTGCGACCCCAGGCCGGGTCACAATCTTAAAGCCTATGGCGCCGATGACCAAGGGTAAACGTCTGCACTGCTTTCAGCCCCCGCCATCCGGCCGGGGATACAATTTGGTCCTTGACAAAGCGCCGTCTGCCTACATAGGCTTAGGGTCACTTCCACAGGAGAGTGAGATCGATGGTTTATTCAAAACACACACTTTCAAATGACATCAATGCCTTTGGGTGGTGGTACTTCTGCGGATCCATGCCCGGCGGTTGATGGCATCTATTTCAAACAGTGGCGACACCAACCGCAGGCACGAAATGCCGGCGGTTTTTTTTTAGATAGTTCACTTAAAGTGCGTTACCGGTGGTTGCGGTACAGTGATCGTATATACCGAGACAACAATTCAAAATAAGAAGGAGGATGGATCATGCTGGTGGTAATGGATCGGGGGGCAACTTCCGAGCAAGTTGACAAAGTGGTGCAAATCATCGAGGCCAAGGGGATGACGGCGCGTCCCATTCCGGGCGGGGACCGCGTCTCCATTGGTATTTTGAACAACAAAGGCTCTGTGGATCCGGCCCTGTTTCTCGGATTGCCGGGTGTTAAAGAGGCCATACCGGTGACAAGGCCCTACAAGCTGGTCAGCCGTGAAGTCAAACCGGAAGATACCCTGGTCCGGGTGGGCAATGTCACCATCGGCAATGGCCACTTGACGCTGATGGCCGGCCCTTGCGCCGTCGAGAGCGAAATTCAGGCGATGACCATCGCAGAAAAGGTCAAACGCGCCGGCGCCCACATTTTTCGCGGGGGCGCTTTCAAGCCGCGGACATCACCCTATACCTTTCAGGGCCTGGGGGAAGAGGGGTTGAAGATTTTGGCCAAAATCAGGGAGCGGTTTGACATGCCGGTGATCACCGAAGTGATGGATACCGACACCTTCGATTTGGTGGAAGCATATGCCGACATCCTCCAGATCGGTACCCGCAACATGCAAAACTACAGCCTTCTCAAGCGTGCCGGCCAATCCAAGCGGCCGGTGATGCTCAAGCGCGGCATGTCGGCCACTTTGGATGAGTGGTTCATGGCCGCCGAATATATCATGTCGGAAGGTAATTCCCACGTGATGTTGTGCGAGCGCGGCGTACGCACCTTTGTACGCCACAGCCGCAATACCCTGGACTTGTCGGCGGTGCCGGTGATATTGCGTGAGAGTCATCTTCCGATCATTGTGGATCCCAGCCATGCGTCCGGCTATCGGGAGCAGGTGATTCCGTTGAGCCGCGCATCGGTGGCCGTGGGAGCCCACGGCTTGATCGTGGAGGTGCATCACGCTCCGGAAGAGGCGTTGAGCGACGGCGCCCAATCCCTCTATCCTCAGCAGTTTGAAGATTTGGTCCAATGGGCCGTATCGGTTCACGACCAGTTGAAGGCCTGATGGGCGGCTGACGCCAGGGGGGCCGGCGCCGTTGCCGTTCATATGCGGTCTATGGCTTTGGGCAGGAAAGCGGCGCTGATGCCGGTACCATTTTCAACACCGCTGCCGATATGATAAAAGTCCATCCAGTGGGTGTTCAATTCGTTCCCGCTCATGGAAAAACACAAAGGTGAAATATGCAATCGATTGTTGTTGAAGGCCAAACCGGACAGTCCCGGATCATGGTTGGCGAGCGCCTGGCGAATTTGTCCAACTATCTGCCCCAGGGACGCACCATACTGATCACGGACGAGAATGTCGCCCGGCACTACCAGGACCAATTTCCCGCGTGCGATGTCATTACCATCGGGCTGGGAGAGAAGATTAAAACCCTATCCACCATTGAACAGATTTACCGCCGGCTCATCGAACTGGAGGCGGATCGAACGACCTTCATCGTGGGTATTGGCGGTGGTATCGTAGGCGATATCAGTGGATTTGCCGCCTCCACCTACATGCGTGGGCTCGGGTTCGGTTTTGTCGCCACCAGTTTACTGGCCCAGGTGGATGCCACCGTAGGTGGGAAGAACGGGGTTAATTTCAGCGGTTTTAAGAACATGGTGGGGGTGTTCAACCAACCCCGGTTCGTGATCGCCGACATCAGCATGCTCAAGACCCTGCCGCCCGGGGAGGTCTCCTGCGGTCTGGCGGAAATTGTCAAGCACGCCTGCATCGTCGATAGAGATTACTTCGACGAAATCGAAAAGAAAAGCGATGCCATCGGCAAGTTGGATTTGGACGTCATGCACAAACTGGTCTATGATTCGGTGGTGATCAAAGCCAATGTGGTGAACCAGGATGAAAGAGAGGCCGGGGTGAGACGCAAACTCAATTTCGGCCACACCATCGGTCACGCCCTGGAAAAGACGCTGGGTATCTCCCACGGGGCGGCCGTCAGTGTCGGGATGGTGTTGGCGGCTGAGCTTTCCATGCAAAAGGGGCTGCTTGGCGGGAACGAGGTCGGGCGTATCAAGGCGCTGCTCAGCCGTTTGAACCTTCCGGTTCGGATCGATTTTGACAAACAGGCGGTCATCGAAGCCCTGGGAAAAGACAAAAAGCGTGAAAACGCCAATATCAAATTTGTACTCCTCGACGGTATCGGCCGAGCCGTCATAGAAGATATTGCCATTGAAGAGTTGCGCCATTGGATTGATAACGCACAAGTGTAATTAAACCCTATCCGGCTTTGGGCTTGGGCGGATACCATGGGCAGCAAGCGCAACCACCTGCTTGACGACCCATTTCATCGATCATGATTTGTCGTTGCGCCTTGCCGCTTGATGCAGCTGGTATGTCCTGAACCCCCCGCTGATGTTTCTGACATTGAAGCCGTATTGGCAGAGCGCACGGGCGGCGTAATAGGATCTTTGCCCGACGAAGCAGTAGGTCCAGATCTCTTTGTCTTTAGGCAGTTCCGACATGCGGTCCCGAACCAGATCCAGGGGTAGATTGCGGGCCCCCTCCAGGTGACCGTGCCGGTACTCTTTGGGGTCGCGTACATCGATCAGGCAGGCATCGGTTTCGGGGAGATCTTCCCAGTGGGCAAGGCATACATCGCCGCGGACCACATTGGCGGCAATCATCCCGGCGATGTTCACCGGATCCTTCTACGAATCTGCCGGCTGTCGGGGATGGTTCTCAGACAGAAGATGCCCGGCAGGTCGATCCCTGGTAAATCGGGCCGAATTGGGGCGGCGCCGGGTGAAAGCACCAACGTGTCGTAGGTTTCGGTATAGGATCGGCCGGTCTCCAGATCGTTGATCTCGATGCGGCGTTGGTGGCGATCGATGCGGGACACTTCGGATTTCAGGCGCACCTCAATGTTGAAGCGGTCGCGAAACAGCTCGGGGGTGGCTACCAGCAGATGCTCCTCTTTTTTAATGATATCGCCCACATAATAGGGCAACCCGCAATTGGCGAAGGAGACATACGGGCCTCGATCAAACATAATGATTTCAGCTGATTCTGATATGCGGCGCGCCCGGGCGGCGCAAGATGCGCCCCCGGCGACGCCGCCCACAATAAGAATGCGTTGGTTAGCGGGCATGGTTAATCCTCTCCCTATTCCTTTCGCCCCTTATGCAACGGAATGTGAATTGTGGCGGCAATTGCGTCGCGTAGGCGGGTTCAAAACTTAGAACTGTTAAAAATGGCTTATATTTCAATTGGTTAAATGAATTCAGGGGGGGTGGGAAAATATTTGTTCAATATTGTGAACTTTTTTACAAATATATAACATATTGATATAAAAGTATAATAGTAGTCATGTTGGGTGTTTTGGTTCAAAATTTTGAACTTTTTTGGCATTCCAACCCTCCCTTATGATGACGTGCACCAAAAGCGAATTGTGGCTATCTATTATTTAACAATTTGAATTAATTGGAAAACTTAAAATTTATGGATATTGCGGTCTTTTTTTCGGATATTGGCAAGTATATTGCATTTTACAATACCGCCAAACCCAATAATTTTTTCATCTGTTCTCCTCCTTAACGGCTATCCGAGATTCTCGGATAGCCGTTACTCTTTTAGGGCTGACGACAAATATTGGCCTCCCACTGTCCGGCCAGCCACCTTGCCACCCAGTTCAAGGTCGTCTGGGCCTCGGTGCCGGCAATGGACGCACTCTTAAGCAGTTTGGGCGACACCTGTTGAACCTTTTCGATGTTATTGAGCAGCCCGTATATTTTGATGCTGCGCTTTAATTCAGTCGCCGCCAGGGCGTGTTCTCCCAATTGCGCATGGCAATCCCCTAACGCTTCAAGGTCCTGGCCGATGCTGAAATAGTCACCAGCGGCCCGGTCGGCTGTAAGGGCCCTGTTCAAGTATGGTATGGCCTTGTTGGGTTGTCGGCTGGATAGCAGCACGTAGCCCATGGTATATTGGGCACTGGCATATTGTTTGGTATCTGACTTGGGGACAGCTCGGATAACCTTTGATAGCAGCTTTTCAGATCCATCCACGTCGTTACGCTTAAACCTGAGAATCGCACGGGCCTTTAACCGGACAGTGGCCAGCGCGCCGTCTCGTTCGGCCAACGTATCGGCTTTGTCCAATGCCGCCTGAGCCTCCGGCAACTCGCCTGCTGAGGCCAGTGCCACTGATTTGTTGGCGAGCGCCCGTATCTGCCCCACACTGTTATTCAGCAGGGCGTATAACTCAACCGCCTCATCATAGACCAACTGCGCGCTCTCCATATCGTTTAGCCGGTAGTAGGCGTTGGCCAAACTGTTCAGGCTGTCGGCGGTGCCTTGGAGGTTGTCGGCGGCGGAAAACCTTTCGTGGGCTTCCTGAAAATGGCGGGCCGCTTTGGTAAAGCATCCTTTGTTGTAAAACCCGGTCCCCTTGTTCAGATGACGTATGCTCAAACGCAGGTCCCGGGGCAACCGCTCCTGTGCGGGTCTTGAGGCGCAGGCCGCGCAAGTGCATATGAACAAGGATAAAATCACAAGGCGCTTGGCGTATACCACAGTATCATCCTTCGATTACGATGGGGGCTGAGTAATGCGAAGGTTTATAGCCCAATAGGTCTCAGGAAGTCAAAACATCATGTTCCATACCTGCGCCCTAACTCTGTGAGGACCCATACAAAGGTGGCCGGGTTGTATGTTTGAGGGTTAACTGCCCAGATGGTCTATCAGCCGTCCACTGGTTTGCCGTAGATACTGGCTCACCAATTTAGCGATTTTCATTATCAAGATCACCGCCACCCGGGGCCGTTCATCCAATAAACGGTTAAAATTTTCAGCGGTTATCACCACCAGGGTGGATTGAGCTGCCGTTAC
>JASFKE010000086.1:0-10407 GCA_050118795.1 Desulfobacteraceae bacterium
TCTTTCCGCCGTCGTACCGGCGGCCATGCCGTCGTTTGTCAACTCTTCGCTGTTCGCCCTGGAAAAGGCCGTGCGCTCCTCGGTGGTGCTCGGCCTGGTGGGCGCCGGTGGCATCGGCATCGAACTGAAGGTGGCCATGGACATGTTCGAATACCAGTCCGCCGCAACGATCATTCTCTCCATTTTTCTGTTGGTGGTGGCCGTGGAGCAATTCAGCGTCTACATCCGGCAGCGGTTGTTTTAGCGGTGATTACTTGACTGCCTTGGATAAGCGTAACGCCGTCGGTTATTGGGATCAGATCCGGCAGGATGACACCCGCCGCAGCGGATGGATGCAACCCCATCCTTTCATCTGTCACAATGAGATGTTTTAATGAGTCAAAGGAGTATGGATATGATTGCACCAGGACAAAGAGTGATTGTGGCGATGATGGACGGCCTGGATATGGCATATGTGGAAAAAACGGATATGCCCCACATGCGGGCGATGATGGCCGACGGCTTTTTCAAAGAGGTCGGCGGTGTCTTTCCCAGCGTGACCAATGTCAACAACGTGAGCATTGCCTGCGGCGCATGGCCCGACGAGCACGGCATCGTGGCAAACTCATATTTTAACGAGAAGAGCGGCAAACCGGTTTACATGAACGCCGCCGAGCTTATTCGCTGCCCCACCATTTTCAGGCGGGCGGCAGAGCGGGGTATCAAATCGGCCTTGCTCACATCCAAGAAGAAAACCCTGGAACTGTTTCACCAGGACGTGGACTTGGGCGTTGCTGCCGAAAATGCACCTGCAGAATATGTTGAAATTTACGGCCCGCCGCCGGACATCTATTCGCGCGAGATCAACTACTGGCTCTGGACGGTGGCCGTGGATATTCTTGAAAAACAACCCGAGATCGGCCTGTTATACGTTCATATCACCGATTATCCCATGCATGCCTGGGGCCCTGATGCGCCTGAATCCCGGGTCCATTTGCATACCTTGGACAAATACATCGGTCAGGCACGTCAGGCCGCGCCGGATGCCGCCTTTTTGATCACCGCTGACCATGGCATGAATTTCAAGACCCGCTGCTACGACCTGCAGCGTGTGCTGGCGGGTGCCGGTCTACCGCCGCGCTTCGTGCTTTCGCCCGAACGCGATTACTACATCGTACACCATCGCAATTTCACCGGCTGTTCATGGATCTGGCTCAACAGCCCCGATCAATGGGACGCCACCGTAGCGGTGCTTGAAGGCATCGACGGCATCGAAGAAATTTATTCCCGCCGCCAGGCAGCCGAACGCTTTCACCTGGTGCCGGATCTCATCGGCGATCTCATCGCCACCGGCGATCGGCAGACCATGTTCGGTGAGATGGATACAGCTTATGAGGACCTGCCGTCCACCTATCGTGCGCACGGTTCGCTGTACGAAATGCGCCTGCCCCTTGTGATCTACAACAGCAACGGTTCGCTGCCTTCGGCAGATGATTTCAACATGAATCTGGATCTCACGCGGTTTTTATACCGATAAGCTTTTGGCAGTGCATTGTAACAATACCGCCCGTCT
Organism: Desulfobacteraceae bacterium; assembly: GCA_050118795.1. Lineage (GTDB taxonomy): Bacteria > Desulfobacterota > Desulfobacteria > Desulfobacterales > Desulfosarcinaceae > JARRKU01. Next base: position 1,553 of record JASFKE010000086.1, read on the forward strand.
ACATGGCGGTTTCCGGGTGAAAGAGATTGACCTCTTTGAGATCCTCACCCAAATAGGTCCGTTCGTTGGGGCCCAGAACCCCCAAAGAGAGGCAAATCATTGTCCACAGGTGCACCACCGGGTAACCGCCGCCGTAATGCTCGCTGAGTTCATGAATCTGGGCGTGGCAGTTGTGGCAACCGGCAATGCAATAGTCGGCGCCCGTCTCTTTGATCTGCTGATCTTTGATCCTGCCGTATTCAAGGCGTTGCTCTTTGAATCCGGACTGGAGGAAACCGCCGCCGCCGCCGCAGCAAAAATTGTTGGACCGATTGGGCTGCATGTCGATGAAATTTTCCTCACCCACCACCGACTTGACCACAAAGCGGAGATCTTCGGCGATGGGATCGCCGTAACTCTTGCGTACGATCTGACAAGGGTCTTGCACCGTGAATTTAAGTTTCAGATCCGCGTTCCAGTCCGAACTGACCTTGAGTTTGCCTTCGCGGATCCATTTGGCATAGTATTCATAGATATTTTTGACCTCAAAGTGGTGGGGGAGATTGAATTTTTTCAGTCCGGCCCGGACTGAGAAGGTGACGTGCCCTCACTCCGTATTGAGAAATGTCTTGACGTCGAGCCTGTTGGCCTGCTCCACGGTCATGCGGGTGACATGCTCCCAGGATGAATCGTCCGCCAGAAACATGCAGTAATTTTCTCCCGCCCAGCCGCGGCTGCCGTATGTCCAGTCTGCACCGGCCAGATGCAGGATTTTCCATAGCGGCACCAGTTCGTCGGGTTCGGTGACCGGCTCTCTGGAATTTTGGTTCAAGAAAAATTCCGCCTGTGCCTTATCGATGGGTGCCTGCATCTCGGCAAATTCCGGCTGGGCCTCCCGGTACTCTGCCAGGACATCTTCCACCACAAAGGCAAAATCTTCGGGAGGTGTTCCCATGGCGCTGGTGCTCTCGTTTTTCAAGGCCATATCGCAGGACCCCAGAATTCCCTTTGGCCGCAGCTCTCTAGGGCGCAAGGCCCGGGCATGATAGACCAGCCGGGGAATATCGATCTGCATCGGACATGCATGGATACAACGCTGGCACATGGTGCACATCCAGGGCCAATGCGACGCTTTAATCGCTTCGTCCATCCCCAGAGCGGCCATGCGCAGGAATTTGCGCGGATCCATATCCTCCAGGCCTGCGGCCGGACACCCCGATGTACAGGCGCCGCAGGTGAGGCAAAGGTTGAGGTTGCCGCCTTCGGGCAGCAGATCTTTAACGTTATCCATAAACGTGGATCGTTTTTGGCCGCCCAATTTGACAACGTGGCGTGTCATGGGGCACCTCCTGCTATAGACGTTAAGATCATCTTTTTGGACTGGGTTATCGCTCGTTGCACTAATCTTTGTTTTGCTCGGCCTTTTGTTTGGGTACGGCAAGCCGGAATTTGCTGCCGCGTCCAACGGCGGAAGAGACCTCAATGGTGCCGCCGTGTTGTTCGATGATCTTATTGGCGATATAAAGGCCCAGCCCGGTACCTTTGCGTCCTTTGGTGGAGAAAAATTCGGTGAACAGCTTGGCCTGGGTCTCCGCGTCCATGCCGATGCCGTCATCGGCAACGCTGAAAACGACGCGGCCTTTGTCTTCGCGTACTTCGAAAACAATGTGGTGAAAGTCCTTGCGTGTATCCCGCTGGCACGCATCGATGGCGTTTTCAAATATGTTCATCAAAGCTGCATTGATATAGCCCGGATCGATCTGGCACTTTCCCACAGATCCAGCAATTATTGTTTCAAATTCGATTGGGCGCTCATTGAGCTTGGCCGTCATCATGCGTGCGATGTCATCCGTATATTTTTTTACATCGACGTTTTCCCACTGCAGATCCCGTTTTTTGGCATGAAACAGGATGTCCATCACCATTTTGCGGACGCGCTCCACCATCATCTTGACGGTCTCCCACCCCTCGTCAATGCGCCCCTGATTTTTATGGCTCAGACCGGTCTCCAGCAGGTACATGCCGCCGTCCAGACCGGTGAGCAGGCCTTTGATGCCGTGGGAAATGGAACCGATCATCAGCCCCAGCGAAGAGAGATGGTCTTGCAGTTCGGTTTTTTCACGAACCAAGGCTTCGAGGTGGGTTGTATACGCTTGCAGCTTCTTGCGCATCAGGATCTTCTCCCGGGCCCGGCGCAGCGCAATTTCCAGAGCATCCACATTGATCGGTTTGGTGATAAAATCGGTAGCCTTGTACTTCAAGCTGCGGATGGCCAGATCCATGTCGCCATGGCCGGTGATCATGATCACTTCCGTCTCGGAGTTGAGCTGCTTGATGTTTTTAAGCAATTCGATGCCGTCCATTACCGGCATCTTAATGTCGGTAATCACAATGGGTGGCTGCGTCTCGGTGTAACGCGCCAAGGCCTCTTCACCGTTTTCTGCAATAACGACCTGGTGACCGGCGTCCACAAGCGCCAATTGCAGCACATCTCGAATGTCCTGCTCGTCATCCACCAGAAGAATGGTTTCAATCTCCTGGCTTTTAATTTTCGATTCCCGGTTCATAGCTTACCTATGCCCTGAAGTTGCAGCGTCAGGGGCTATTCAATTGCGGCGAACTTCAAGGTAAAACAGGCGCCGCCCGAATTATGCGCACCGGCCGTAATATGGCCGCCGCACTCTTTTACGATGCCGTAGCTGATCGAAAGTCCCAGGCCGGTGCCTTTGCCGACCTCTTTTGTAGTGAAAAAGGGCTCGAATATTTTATCGGCCTTGCCTTTCGGTATGCCCGGCCCTGTATCGCAAATTCGGCAAATCGTGTGCCGCTGTTCACAATAGGTGGCGATGGAGATGGTATCGGGCTGTTTGCTGTGTCCCTGCATCTGCCACTTCTCTTCTATGGCGTCCCTTGCATTGAGCAAAAGATTGATGAACACTTGTTCCAGACGCTGTGGATCGGCTTTGATTTTAGGCAATTGTTCTGCAAGACGCCACTGTACGCCAATGCCGCGCACTTTGAGTTGCTGGTCGAAAATCTCAAACGCGCTGAGCAGCACATCGTTGATCTGAACCTTATGGAACTCGGTGTCGCTTTTGCGGGCGAACAACCGCATGTGGTGAATGATGCGCGCCGCACGATCCACATTGCGATCCAGTTTGGTCAGCATATTGGTCAGCATCTCCTTGGCAATGGGCTCTCCTTTTCCAAGTTTACGTAAAAAGAAGCTCGAGGTGGTTTTAATGACCGATAGCGGTTGATTCAGCTCATGGGCCACTCCCGTAGACATTTCGCCAAGGGTCGCCATTTTGCTGGCCTGGATGAGCTGCTGCTCGGCCTCCAGCCATTTGGTGATATCACTGGTGGTTACCAGCAAGACTCTCTTCCCGGAGTATTGGGCGCTGGGCGAGATCCTTATGTTGACAAATAACACGCCCCCGTCATGATGAAGATGCCGCACTTGTTTCAAGACCGGTATTTTGGCCAGCAATTGCGCGTAATGCTCTCGCTCCTCTTCCGGGAAAAGGTTCAGAAACGATTGGCCGATCAAGACCTCGGCCCGCTGACCGTATACGGCCTCCACACTCTGATTGCAATCCAGGATAATCAAGTTCTCCGGCTCCAGAACAAAGACCGGATTGGGAATATTGTTGAAAATCGCGTGATATTTTTTTTCTGATTTTTCCAGCTCAACTTCAAGCTGTTTGCGTTCGGTGATGTCTAAAGAGATCTCCATGCAGGCCACGATCTCACCTTGATCGTCATAAATGGGCGATGTGCGCACGATCCAGTGGCTCAAGGTGCCGTCTTTATTGATGCCGCGCTCTTCACCATAATGGGAAAGACCGTCCGCGTAAGTCTTTTCCACCGGACAAAGATCGCATTTCCGATTGCGGCCTTTGTAGGCATGATAGCAATGATCTCCCGGTTGGGGGGCAAACCGTTCCGCAAATTCGTTGTTATAGTTCAGCAGCCGGTAATTGCGGTCTTGGACCGTTATCAGGCATGGCACGCGCTGGAAAAGATCGTGATATTGATCCCGCTGCTTGTTCAGTTCGGCTCGCTGTTGACTGATGTCGCTGCTCATCTGATTGATGGCCTTGGCCAAATGCCCCATCTCGTCCTTGCGTTGGAGGTCAACTGGATTGCGAAGATCTCCTTTGGCAATTCTGCGGGTGCCGGCGATGAGTTTTTTCACCGGCTGATTGACAAAGCGCAGGACAAAAACAAAAATGATCGCCGAAGTGAGAGCGAAAACGCACACCGTCAGAGCCGAAATCCACTTTCCCGCCGTGCGTATGTCATCATCGATGGTTTTTAAGGAGACCACCACGTCCAACGCTCCCAAAATCTCCTTGTCCGTTGGGTGGAAGTGACAATTGTCGGTACTGCAACCCGGATCATTGCAGATGGGAGTAATGATTCCCAGCAGACGATATCCTTCGGCCGACCTGAAGATGCGGATGCGCTCGTCCAGTGTAATGGCCGTCAGTGGCGGATCCTCCCGATGGCATATGTAGCAGGCCTCGGCCTCGATATTGGTGATCCGGTCCACCTCGTCGGTACGGTTGGAGAATTTGATCTCTCCGGCTTTATTGTAGATGCGGATATTTTCGATCTCTTCCTGTCTTCCGATATTGGCAATGATCTGTGTGATGTCGTCCCGGGAATTGAGCATCATGGCGTACTGGGTGCCCAGGCGAATCGTGTTGGTCAGCCGATCCGTACCGGCCACGATGTTCTCCATCTGTTTTCTCTTCTGATAGTCAATATTGTAATTGGCCCAGATCAGCATGGCCATCAGCAGCACAAGACCGGTGGTGACAATGAGCTTGGTCACCATGCGATGCCGTATTTTAATTTCTGACCGGGTCATGGCCGGATCCTTCAAATTTAAACGGCAGCCGCTTTTTCGACAACCAGCGGCCGAATTTTTTCCTGAAACGTTTTCCGCAGAGCCAAATTCAGGTCGACTTTCAGATCCTGCCCGGCAATTCCCATTGCCAGGCCCAGCAACTGAGGCAGATACAAGACGCTTATGGGCATGGTCCGGGCGGCTGTGCGGGAGAGTTTTTTCTGGTAACCTTCAAGATTCATCTGACACATCGGGCACACCGTAACGATGGCATCCGCCGATTGAGCGGCGGTCAAAATGGCGCCGCACAGGGTCAGCCCCACCTCGATTTTGGTGTTCATGTGTGAAGCCCCGCAGCACTTGGCCCCCATGGACCACTTCAAAACATCGGCCCCGGTCGCCCGGATCACTCCCTCCATGGAGCGCGGCTGCTCGGGGTCGTCGAACACGGCATAGGGCCTCAGGCATTGACATCCATAGTAGGGGGCGATGGTCAAGTCCCGAAGGGGGTGGGTAACCCTTTCAGCCAGACGCTCGGAGCCAATATCTTTGACCAGTACTTCCAGCAGATGTTTCACGTTGACGGGGCCGCTCAGCGTCAAATGCTCCGGTGCCAACACGGCATTGATCTGTGTCAAAAGTTCCGGGTCGGTGCGAACCTTGACCGCCACCTTTTTCAAGTTCAGGTAACAGGCACTGCACGGAACCAGGATATCCAGACCCGGATTCATCTGTTGGGCCAACGCCAGGTTGCGGGCCGGCAACGCCAGTGAGAGCAGTCGCCCCACACTCTCCGCGGCCGTGGCCCCGCAGCATGTCCAATCTTCCAATTCCAGCAGCTCAACCCCGGCCATCTCGAGCACGGCACGGGTTGAGGCGTCGTACTCCAGCGCCGTGCCCTCCAACGAACAGCCGGGGTAGTAAATGTATTGCATCGGTCTACCTTTCCATCTTTTGCGCATGGTTGAAAAGCGTTTCCAGCTTGCCGCGCCCCCTGGATGGGAGCTGCAGCGACAGCTTGCCTTTGCGGATCAGTTTTAAGCCCAGGGCTGCAAAGCGCAGCGGGACCAAAGGGCGCTTGAGCTTGGTGAAATAGAGCGTCATGAACTCCATCTCCCGGACCCTTCCATGGCGGCGTACGCTCTCCATGAAACTTTGATAAAACAGTGTGCTGTCGCGATAGCGGGGCAGGTGGCGCGCCGAGGCGATCTGTTTGAGCGTGGCCATGGCCTCGGTGAGCGGCAACCCCCGCGGGCAGCGCAGAGTGCAGCAGTAGCACGCGGAGCAGAGCGTAAATGTCCGGGACTGAAAAATCTCCTCCTCGCGATTCATCAACACCATGCGCCACAGCTTCCGAGGCGTTTTGTCCATGGCAAACTCGTTGGGGCATGAACCGCTGCAGGTTCCGCACTGGATGCAGGACCGGACCATCTCCCTGACGCCGGCAAGCTCAGGGCTGCCCGTTGTCAGCGGTATGGTTGTGGCGTCAATCATGTTAACCCTCCAGTGCCGCGTCAATGGTTTCCAATATCTGCCCCTCGCCGAAACCCTGCACGACGGCAGCGCCGTTGGGGCAGGCGGCGGCGCATGCCCCGCAACCCTGGCACAATACAGGGTTGACCACCATCCGGTCCATTTCCGGGTTGAGTGTGCGCGCTGCAAAGGGGCAGGCGTCAATGCAACGCTCGCAAAGGCTGCAGAGGCTGTGGCGTACATGGGCCACCATCTGATCGGGGACGATGACCGGCCGGGCCAGAATGTGCAGCGCCCGCTGGGCGGCGGCCCGGGCTGTGGCGATCGATTCGGTGACATTGCGGGGCGAATGGGCGATGCCGCAAGCAAAAACACCTTGCACCAGGGCGTCCACAGGCCGCCACTTCATGTCGGCGGGTTGGAAAAACCCATCTCCGTCCAAATCCGCCCCATAGGTTGCCGCCAGATCGTCCGGAACATCAGGCACGATCCCTGTGGCCAGCACCACCAGATCGGCATCGATCGATACGGGTACGGCCAGAACCGGATCTTGCGCCAGCACCTCTATCTTCTCTTCGCTTTTCTCCTTGACCAGCGGGGGGCGCTTGGGGTCGTAATGCATAAAGACCACACCGGCCTCGCGGGCCTTTGAAAAATAGGTTTCAGTGAACCCGCAGGTCATCATGTCGCGATAGAGCACATAAATCGTTGCGCCTGGATTTCTCTTCTTGATTTGCAGTGCATGCTTGATTGCGGTGGGGCAGCAGACCCGGCTGCAGTAGTTGCGCGGCTCCTGTCGGGAATCCACGCATAGCAGCATGACCACCGTGCCGAGTTTTCCGGGATCGATCCGGCCTTGGCCAAGCCCCGTCTCCAGCTCTTTCTGGGTAACGATGGCCGGATGGGTGCCGTAACCAAAAGATCGGCAAGGCGCCTCATTGCCGCCGGTGGCCAGCACCACCACGCCATGCTCCAGGGTCTGCGGTGCTTGGTCACGGGTTTCAATGGTGGTGCGCCACTGCCCGATCTGCCCGTAGGCGCCTTTAACGCAAGTGTTTAAATAGACCGTGATACGGGGGTGCCTGGTCACTGTCTCCATTGTTTGGTTCAGCAGTTGCTTGATATCATATCCCTCCACGGTTTGCCGGAGCCACTGCAGGTTTCCCCCAAGAACCTCACCTTTTTCCACCAGGGCTACCGGATAGCCCTGGCCGGCGATGGACAGGGCTGCATGCATGCCGGCAATTCCGCCCCCCACCACCAAAGCTTTCTGGGTCACCGGCCAATCATCCGCAGGTCGGGGATCGATATGCTTGAGACGAATCACTGCATCTCTGAGCAATGTCCAGGGCGACCGGTTGCCGGATATGGCGTCCGTTGGGCGGCTGTAAATCTTGAGATCCACCGCATCCACCAGTCGGGGGGCCAGGTCCATGGCCTGGGCCAGCGTTTTCATCCGGGCCATGAACCCGTATGGGTGACAGGCGCCGACCAGAACACGGTTGGCTTGACCCGCCGCTGCCGATTCGATCACGCGGTCCCAACCCTCATCACCGCAGAGTCGATCCTCGAATATCACTTTTTCCACGGCCGGATCGCTATGCAGACGTGCTGCCAGACTGTCGGTGTCCAAGCGTTGATTGAGATGTTTATCGCAGGTGCAGACGATCACCCGGACCTTCGGCGGTTCGGCGGATAGATCTTTTGTGACGGCATCCGGTCCGGTCTCCACAGAAAGGCCGCCTCCGGTGGAAAACAGGAGGCGTCCCGCCTCGGCGGCAGCGGCCGACGCCTGCAGTACCGATTCGCTGATATCCTGGAGCCCGGTGCAGGCTCCGGCCGCCAAGACCCCCGGGTTATCCGTCGTCGCCGAAGAAAAGGGATGGGTCTGAATGAAGCCCCATGCATTCATCTGCAGGTCGGCCAACTCCGCCAAAGCTTCGCTGCCGGCAGCAGGGCGCTGGCCCGTTGCCAGCACGACCAGATCAAAAACTTCCTGCCGGACACGGCCATCCATGGCTGCATGACGCACAGTGGGTTCGATGGCGCCCGGCGCGGTCCACAGGGAGTGTACGCGGCTGCGCTCAAAGCGCACATGGTGTGTATGACGGGCCTGATCGCAAAATCGCTCAAAGCGCAGACCGGCGGAGCGCAAATCCATATAGAAGATGGCCGCATCGATGCCGTCGTCTTTCTCTTTGGCCAGCATGGCTTGTTTCACGGAAATCATACAGCAGACCGTTGAACAAAAATCGGCTTCCAGCTTCAGGTCCCGCGATCCAACGCATTGCAAAAAGGCGATCTTCTTAATCGGTTTCTGATCGACCGGCCGGAGCAGACGCCCATGGGTCGGGCCCGTGCCGCTGAGCAGCCGTTCGAACTCCATATGGGTCATCACGTTGGCATTGACGCCGTAGCCATACAGGTGGCTGATTTCAACGGGGTCGAAGTAGTCGACGCCGCCGGCCAGCACCACTGCGCCCACCTCCAACGCCTCATCCTGACTGGCCAATCGATCCGCGTAAATGCCGGTCACCATGGGAATCAT
>JASFKE010000087.1:0-10316 GCA_050118795.1 Desulfobacteraceae bacterium
CACGATGGTCTCAATGGCGACAGTAGTGGCGCCGGCATCTTTTTCGTAGTGATAGAATCCTTTGAGTCCACTGTGGGACATATGGCCAAAGGCTGGTGGAACCCGGGCAGGTTGTGACGATTTCAAGTCTGCGAACCGTTCGGTAATCAACTGCTGCGCCGTCTCTTTCTCTATATCCCCGACGATGACTAAAAACATTCTTTCCGGGCGGTACCAGGCTTCATAATAATTGCGAAGCAAGTTGTGGTCCATTTGGTTGATAATTTCTGCGACGCCAATGGGGAACCGTTTTCCGACAATCAGTCCCGGCATCTCAAACTGAAAAGTTTGTTTGATCGTCCTGAAACCCGCAGAATCCCGAGATCTCATCTCTGCCAGAATAACTTTCCTTTCCCGCTCCACCTCCTCGGGCAACAGCAGGGCGCCATCGGCATAATCCCTCAATACCAATAACCCCTCGGAGAGGCTCTTTCGATCTCCTTTAGGCAGCAAGACATCATAAACCGTTTGATCGAAACTGGTGTGCGCATTTGCATCAGGGCCGAACTGCATACCGATACGTTGAAAATATTTGACCATCTCTCCGGGAGGGAAGTGCTTTGAACCGTTGAACAGCATGTGTTCTAGAAAGTGAGAAACGCCTTGCTCTTCATGGCGCTCATGTAAGGAACCCACACGAACATATAGATGCATGCTAACCCGGTCGCGCGGTGTTTGATTCTCACTGATGACATAACGCAGCCCATTGTCCAAACGCCCAAACATCACATCACCATCCGGAATTAGATCACTGTCATCATGGGGCCAGACAGTTTGATCCGCTGATTCACCGAATTGTACATGACGCTTAACCGGCAAACTGCATGAAAAGAACACCAGCGCAGCGAGTATTGACAACACGCCAACGAAGGCTTGTATATGAACGCGATTCAGTGCAAGTCTCATTTTAAATGTCTCCTAAACAAGTTTTCCCTTTGCTCCAGCCTATCCCAGCAGGAGAATCAGTGTAAAAGGGTATCTGCTCAAATTTTGGGCACACCAATGCGCTGCATGCCTAAAGCCTCAACAATAAGAATTAAATGACAAATAGCAACATGGCAGCCATGACAAATTCTAACTTTGTGCAACTATAGGAAATATTGAGTGGCGCTATGGCACAAGCAGATGCGCTGGGGCGGTGGAAGTGGAACAAAAGCCTCCAGCACCCGGTTGTTGCCAATGGGCGCTGAGAGGTTTTTTGAAAAGGGATAAACATCCAAAAATAGCACAGGTAATGATGTTTACCCTTTAGATCGAGGATTATGCCTTGATGTAGACACCGCGGGATTTGGATTTAATCATTTTCTTTTTGCTCAGTTTGTACAAAGCATTGCTCAGCTGACGTGATTCCAAACCGGTTTTGCTCTTAAGCGTTGCAATATTAGCGCCTGCACGGCTTTTCTTAATAACGGCCAAGACGGTATCGAGTACGGTCTCCTTCCCTTTTTCGGCCGTTTTCGGAGCAGCCTTTGTCTTAGCAGCGGCCTTTTTAATGGCAACCGCTTTTTTCTTGGGGGCCGCTTTTTTCTTGGGGGCCGCTTTTTTAGCTGCCGGAGCACCGGCCACCTGAGCACTAAGTTTGTCTAACTTTTCTGCCAAACTGGCCAGTGACTTAGCCACTGTCTTGATTTGGGTCTCAACTTTTTTCATGTAAATACCTCCTTAATGTTTAATATTGTTACAAAAATCAAGTAATATCTTCAGCCCTAATATATCATCTACCGCTTGTCAACAACTTCTTGATAAAAAAGGAGAATTTTCTTTGCTCCAACCCTGTCCAGAATTCTCAAAAACCATCTCTACCCGCGCCAATCAAGGAAGTAGAAGCATATCACAACTTTGCTTACGTTTCACCCCATCTTCTTCGCAAGCGCCTATTTCTTAAATATCAGTCAATTACAATACTAAGGGACCTCTTCCAAGGGGCGAATCACTTCGATGGAATTATAAGCTGGCAGCACAATATTAGTTGAGCCCCAAAAACAGCACGCTGACGTCTTGGACAACCCTATTTCCCAAAAGTCTTTAGGGCTCCAAAGTCAAGGCTGCGAGGGTGCAGCATTTTACTGCAAACCCTATATCTGAGCTTTCATATCGGCCGATGGACTACCATACTTTACCCCTTTGCGCAAAAAGTCTTTAAATCTTCAAAGTTGAGACGACAAGGGCGCAGCCGTAGCAAACTGCTGCAAACCATTGCCAACGCAGGATCTGGCGGCCCAATGGCTTTTTCAATGATAAGGTTCAGCCAGATACGCAAGCGTGTCTGCAATACGCACCATTGGATAAGATTCCAATGCAAACGTAACAAAGATGGCACCCAACCATTGCCAAGCCTGCATACCGGCGACGGCCCGGGAAACGGATTGCGCAATGGCTGTGATTGTCGATCAAGCGGGCAATATGCGAATACTGCACTGCCTTACCCCGTCTATCAAAATGATAGTAGTTCGCACACACCACAGGTAGTAGACCCTATAGTTGCATAAAAAAGATGGCAAAAAGGCTAAAAACACTTGTCAGCATTAAATTAACAGCATACCGGAGATACGTTCGAGGAATAAACCATTGGTGAACTTAAGGATCGGGTCTATTGTATGCCATCTTTTTTACCCCCATTTTATACGATTAGGGGGAAAGCCGGAGGACTCCAGATCCCGCGTTGCCAAGGACTCGCAGTAGTTTACTACGGCTTCGCCCTTGGTCGCCTTGGCTCTGGAGCCCTCCGACTTTTGCAACGATAGGGTAAACCCTATCGTTGTAAAATTCTTTAGGGTGATAGAGCCGGAGCGGTATAGGGCGAAGCCGTAGCAAACCCCACAGTTGCATAAAAAAGTATGCAACTATAAGATTACATTCGCGATGATGGAGCATACCCCATCGCGGCAAAAGTCTTTAGGGCTCCAAAGGCGGCAAGGGTAAAGAGCCGTAGCGCTTTACTGCAAGCCCTTGACAATGGGTATCAAAACCCATAGGTCAACATAAAGGCGCAAGGCTTACCCGAGGTGTGCGCGGCGCCTTTCAATACCAAATACTGGATTCAATATGGACCCAAAGCAGCCTTTTCCCGATATCTCTCCAACACACCAAACTGCCGGCAAACAGAGCAGGCATGGAGCTGATTACACGCAAGCTTTGAACCCCGCTCAGTTAGCAGCCGTGACCCATGGCAGGGGGCCGTTATTAGTGATTGCGGGGGCCGGCAGTGGGAAAACCCGCACATTGACATATCGCGTGGCCCGCCTGATAGAAAATGGCGTAGCTCCGAGTGCGATCCTACTGCTCTCTTTTACCCGCAAAGCCTCACAGGAGATGCTCAAACGCGCCTCACAATTGTCAGATCCCAGGTGCCGCCAGGTCTCCGGTGGTACTTTTCACTCATTTGCAAATACCGTTCTCAGACGCCATGCTGCAAAAATCGGCTTCGAAAACGGCTTTTCCATTATTGACAGATCAGATTCCGAAAATCTTATTGCATTGATCCGAAAGGAGCTGGGTATCACCTCCGATGAAAGAAAGCTGCCGCGCAAATCCACCCTGGCCAACATTTTCAGCCGTTCGATCAACAAAGCGATTTCCATCGAAGAGGTGATCGATGAGGATTATCCCCATTTCGGTTTTCAGATGGAGACCATCGCCAGGATCCGGGATCTTTACCAACAGCGCAAGCAGGAGCATTACTTTTGTGACTACGATGATCTTTTGGTCTATTTGCACCAATTGCTCATCGAAAACCAGGATATTCGACAACGCCTGGCATCCCACCACCAGTATATCATGGTGGATGAATACCAAGACACGAACCTTATTCAAGCAGATATCATCTCTTTGCTGGCCGGTCCGGATAACAACATCATGGTAGTGGGGGATGATTCACAGAGCATTTACGCATTTCGAGGCGCCAATTTTAAAAATATCATCACTTTTCCGGAACGATTTCCCAATACGAAAATCATCAAGCTTGAAGAAAATTATCGCAGCCGCCAACCTATTCTGGACCTTACCAATGCAATGATCGAACAGGCTGCCGAAAAATATTCCAAAACCCTGTATACCCAAAAAAGCGGGGGCGCTTTGCCCAGACTGGTGGCTTGTCTAAGTGAAAACGCGCAATCGCGGTATGTTGCCAACCATATCCTCCACCTGGCCGGCAAAGGCATACCGCTTAATGAGATCGCCGTGCTCTTTCGCGCCAGCTTTCACTCCTTTGATCTGGAATTGGAATTGTCGCGCAATTCCATCCCCTTTATCAAATACGGTGGTTTCAAATTTTCAGACGCGGCGCACATCAAAGATGTTCTCGCCCATCTTAAAATACTTTGTGCGCCAAAAGATAGAATTAGTTGGTACCGGATTTTACAGCTTTTAAATAACATAGGGCCTAAAACCGCAAAAAAAATCTATGATTGCGTGGCCGACCAAAAAATCGGCGCCTCCGGGCTTTTGGCCATGCCCTTGAAGATAAATCCCTCCTCCGGCATTGATCGTCTAAAAGCATTCATCTTGGCTGTGCAAGACGACTCGGCCTCGATTCAGCAAAAAGGTGAGTTGGCACTTCAATACTACCTGCCCATCCTCAAGGATCGATTCGATGATCATCCTCGGCGGCTGCGGGATTTACAGCAATTATTGATGATAATGGAACGCTATGAGCACCTGGAAGATTTTTTTGCGGAGATGGCCCTGGAACCTCCCAACACCAGTGCCGAGGGACAATTAACGATCGCCGAAAACAGGCAAAGGCTGAATTTATCCACCATCCACTCTGCCAAGGGCCTGGAGTGGCATACCGTCATTCTTATTTGGGCGCTCGACGGCCGATTTCCGTCCCACCGTTCCATCGAAAACCACGATTCCCTTGAGGAGGAATTGCGCTTGATGTACGTCGCCGCCACCCGCGCCAAACAAGAGCTGATCATCACCTACCCGTGCCAGGTGTATGACCGCGCCACCCAGACCGTCCTGTACGAGCCGTCACGATTTCTGGACGGCATTTCCCCGCAGATGTATGAAAAGATCTACATTGATCCTGGAGCGGGACTGTAATAACTTTATCCCCGTAGTTGATGTAATAAGATACCAACAATGGCTGAGGCTCTATGTCCCATCGATTAATCACCAAACCATGCCGGCAGAAAAGGGCTCAGGATGGTCTGTGAGCGGTGAATATGTCATATTGATCATCGGCTACACCTTTGGCTTCTATATGGCCTGGAACATCGGAGCCAATGATGTCGCCAACTCCATGGCATCGGCGGTGGGCGCTAAAGCGATTACCATTCGCCAGGCCATTTTCATTGCTTCTATCTTGAATGTGATCGGCGCGACCTTTATTGGGTCACATGTCACCAACACCATACGAAAGGGCATCGTTTCAACGCAGATATTGGCCGATCCCCAATTAGCCCTCGTTGGCGCCCTGGCGGCACTGCTGGCGGCGGCACTGTGGGTCTCATTTGCTACGTGGAAGTCGCTCCCGGTATCGACGACCCACTCTATCGTCGGTGCCATGATCGGTTTTGGCATCATGGCCGGCGGATTCGATGTCATCAATTGGGGTAAACTCGGGGCCGTGGTGTTGAGTTGGGTCATCTCTCCGGTATTCAGCCTGGTGATTGCATTTGTCCTGTTCAAAATTATCGTCAGGCTGGTTTTGTCTCAAACCGACGCCATTGCTGCGGCATTTCGTTGGTCAGCTGCATTTATCGGCAGCGCCTGTTTTGTGGTGGTGCTCTCTTTTCTGTTTAAAACACCATTGGGCAAAAAACTTTCCGTGGGGACGCCTACAGCCATGGTCATTGCCATTGTATTGGCCTATTGTCTCGGCACATTGGGAAAGATGCTGATTAAACAGTACGTGATAAATAAAACAGGCAAGGGCGTGGAAGAGATCTTCAGGCGCATTCAAATTGGAACGTCCTGTTATGTGGCCCTAGCCCAGGGGGCAAATGATGTGGCCAACGCCATCGGACCTTTGGCCGTCATCTATTTTCTGGTCAAAACAGGCGCCGTCGGGGATAAGGTGCCGGTGCCCATCTTCCTGCTGCTCTTCGGTGGCGTTGGCATTGCTTGCGGTATCTGGATGGCAGGCTACCGCGTCATGGCCACCATTGGCACGAAGATCACGACCCTGACCAACACACGCGGTTTCTGCGTCGATTTTTCCGCGGCCACCACAGTACTCATCGCATCTAAACTGGGGCTGCCCGTATCGACCACCCATGCAGCAGTAGGCGGTGTCATGGGCGTTGGCGTGGCGCGCGGCATGGAGGCTGTCAACTTTCGAATAGTTCTGCAAATCATGCTATATTGGGTGCTCACCGTACCGGCGGCTGCCATCACCAGCATGCTGCTATTTTGGATCATACGATTGTTCTATAGGCTTTAAGATAAGGAGGTACCATGCGATTGCCATTTCTATCCTTGTTCATGAGCTCACCATTTGCCGGCATCCAGGAACATGCTGAGAAGGTACAAGAGTGTGCCTGGGCGTTCCAACAAGCCATAGAGTGCTATGTATCCAAACAATGCCAAACATTTGATGAGCTGCGCAAAGAGGTGAACCTTTTAGAGAGCCAGGCAGACGCTATCAAACGCCGCATCCGCGGCCACTTGCCCATCGGTACCCTGATGCCCGTGAGCAAGTTTCAGTTGTTTAGATATTTGCGCGAGCAAGACGGTGTCTTGGACGCTGTTGAGGACGCGTTGGATTGGATCTCCTTTCGCCAGGACCCCGGGATTCCCCCTGGTCTGGAAAAAGAGTTTTTTCTACTGATCGATGCGGTCATCGACCCCATCGAAGAATTAAGCAAAATGGTCCAAGAGGCCCGCAAATATTTTCAGTCCTACAATGAAGATCAACGCACCAAGGTCAAAGATATCATTCGAAACTTGCGGCGCCAGGAACATGAAGCCGATAGAGTTGAGGATGCCTTAAAAGGGAAATTATTTAAAATGGATATTGACGCCGTCTCTATCTTCCACCTCATACGTTTAGTGGAAATCGTCGGTTCCGTAGCAGACCATGCGGAAAATGCCGGAGACATGATGCGCGCCATGTTGGCAAAATAGACCCTATAGTTGCATAAAAAAGATGGAATACAAATCGTCCCGGGACTAGAAAAAGGCGTAGAGGATAAAGATGATGAATATCACAAACGCCACTGCAAATGAGAGATATGCTTTCCAGTCAGTTACCTTATCCGCCATCCCATGCTTGCCCACTTTTCCAAGACCCGCTTGACAATATGGGCATACATCCGCCTCTAACGGCACGTAGGTATAACATGAGTGGCATTTTTTGGAGACATACCCCGCCGCCCCCTGGTCCTTCGGGGTTGAATCAGCCATAGCACACCCTTTCTCTGGATCTTCTGATCATCTTTGAATCGCCCCCACAGTCCCCCTGCCCTGCGGCGGAATCACTGTCGGAGCGAATCTTCATTGATCGTTATCTTGCTCTTGGATTTCAAATCCGCCAGCCAACTTTGATAGGTGGATTGCCGCTTCTGCTCAGTCAGACGTTTTACAATATTCTCCTTCTGTTTGCCATAGCCCTTGTCATCCGGTGCTTGCCGCTCTTTAAGACGGATGACAAACCACCCTTTGCGAGTCTGTATAACCTCTTGCGCCAAAGAATTCTCTACGGTTAAGGCGAACGCTTTTTGATTGATCTGCTGCTCGTTGCCGATTTGGGCAATAGCGCCATTGCGCTGAAAAAATTCGGTTTCTTTGGGAGTGATCCCGTACAGCGCGCCCACATCGCTAAATTCCTTGCCCTGTTTGACACTGGCCAAAAATGATTCGGCGTCTTCTTTGGCCCGCATTTTCTGTTGATCCCTGAGCGTATCGGTTTTCACTCTGGAAGCCACTTGATCAAATTCAGGTATGACAGGATCGACACGTTCTACAACTTGCAAAATATAGTAACCATTGCCAAAATCCTGAATTTCACTGACAGCCATCTCTTCAAGGCCGAAGGCTGTATTTCCAAATTGCCGCGCCTGGATGATCCCCTCTTGTTTGGGGCCGCTGGCGGTAAAGAGATCGGTCTCGAGCACAGTCATCTCATGTGCCTTTCCGGCTTCCGCCAAATCATCTCCATCAAAGACCGAATCATATAGCGCTTCAGCCTTTTTCAACGCCTCCGCCTTGGCGCTTTCATCAGTCAGCTTGGCGCGAATCTCATTTGTGGCCTCTTCAAGACTTCGGGTGGCGGCCTCCTCGATTTGGTCCACCTTTATAATATGCCATCCAAAACTTGTGCGCACCGGCTCACTGATCTCATCCTGGGTCATGGCAAAGGCTTTATCCGAGAAGGGTTTCACCATCCGGTCACGTGTAAACCATCCCAAGTCCCCCCCTTGGTTCTTAGACGGCCCTTCTGAATATTGTTTGGCCAAGTCGGAGAAGTCTTTACCCGCTTTGGCCATTTCATAAATCTTCATGGCCTCTGCTTTCCGGATTTCGCTGGCGGCCTCATCAGCTTCTTCACCGACCTTGAATAGAATATGTCGGGCCTTGACACGTTTTTCAGTTTTAAACTCGGCGCTATGGCTGCTGTAATATTCCGAGATCTGCTCATCCGTAACCTGGACATCTGCTTTATATGCATCCGGATTGAAGTGGAGGTAGCGTGCCTTGACCTTGGGCTCAGTGCGATAATTGTCTTTGTGTTTGTCAAAAAAATCCTTAACCTGCTCATCGGTGGGCACAACATCCTTATACCGGTTAGGGGAAAAGAGCGCATATTCAATACTGACTTTCGCATTGGACCAATTGTACCACTCCATGGCCTCATCATCCGAAACGGTTATACCGCTCAAAACAACAGCACGCAATTTATTGAGCAGCAACTCTTCGGATCGATCCACTCTAAAGCCCTCGTCACTTAAATTATTCTGGGCCAAAATCTGGAGGTAACGGTTTTTATTAAACGCTCCGTTAACCTGGAACGCCGGTATGCTGTAAATTGATTGGGCCAGCTCTTGCTCGCCGACCTCAATCTGCAACCGCACAGCTTCCTGCTTCATCAAAATCCGGTCAATGAGCTGGTTTAACGCCATCTTACCAGGTTGTAGCATTTTCAACAGATCATCATTGAATTGGCTACCGTAAATTTGACGATAGTAGTCCAGCAACCGATTGTACGCCCGATGGTAAACATCTTGGCTAATCACCTCGCCGTTCACTTCGGCCACCCGAGTGGCCTTTTGTGAGCGCATGCTGCCCACGCCCCAAAAAACAAATACCACCACAATGGCAAACAAGATAACCTTGATCATCCAACTGCCTGCATGTTTGCGCATTAAATTAAGCATCCTGCTTCCTCTCTTTTCTCTTTACTGTCCGGTTCAATCAGAAACGGGCCAACACCACCCGATGAATTCTATAAACTGTGAATTTTAGGCTTAATCATTGGGGTTGTCAATAATTTCCAATCCGTTTTTACCTGAATATTGGCGCTTGCCGGATTACCCCATAGTTCCATAAAGCCCCATAGTTCCATAAAGAAAGATGGTTAAAAAGGATAAAAAACGGTATCAGCCCCCACGATTCGAAAACCACATCGGTATTTTCAACTAAAACTAAAATTTAGATTGACAGTTTCAAAGCGATTTGCTACCTACCGCTTTTACGTTTGGGGCTGTAGCTCAGCTGGGAGAGCGCATGACTGGCAGTCATGAGGTCAGGGGTTCGATCCCCCTCAGCTCCACCAACGCAAATTCATACCTTGAACCATTAAGGTATCAATAAAGGTCTATCGCCTGGCATACAGGCGGGAGGCCTTTTTTGTTTCTAAAATTTATTTAACCTTAATTCCGCTATAAGTCGCCCTAACAGCCGGCTTTTCTTTTTTCTTTAGAAAAACGTTTTTTAATGTGTCGGCAAATCTATTTATAATTTTCGCACGCCCATTTCCACAGGGATTGATAATTTCAATCCTTGCCTTAACTCCCCCCTTAATCAAAATCCTTAAATCATCTATGACAAACCTCAATGGCCAAGTCAGTCCGAGAACGCCAACATCAGAAAGACATGGATGTCTAACGGGTTTTTTATGAATATCAGCGCTACTGCCCAATGCCTTCAAACCGGCTAACTCTTTAGGGATTTCTATTTTAAAACCATCAATATACCCCAGATCCTCTGACACTATGCTCGTAAACCAAATCACGCCAAGAGCAGTCTTGTACATTGGGTTGGTAACTGCAATATACAGATCTCCGAGGATATGCTGTTCATTAAGAGCATTTATATCTTTGTGCTGATTTTGA
>JASFKE010000088.1:0-10304 GCA_050118795.1 Desulfobacteraceae bacterium
CAATATGAATTTGTGGATGTGGACCTGCTCGAAGGTGATGAGCGCAAAGCAATTTTGCAAGACATTAAAAAATTAAACCCCAAATGCTCTTTCCCCACCGTCATCATTGGCGATGAGGTCATCGTGGGCTATAAAGAAGACAAGATCAAGGAGGCGCTCGGACTGTAATGGATGCCAACCAACTCCACGAGACGCTCAAAAAGAGACAGGAAGAAAAGGGATATTTCTTCAGCAACGATAAAACCCGCGTATTCGAACTGATGGAAGCCTTGCTGGCCAATAAGGCGCGTTACGGCTACATGGCATGTCCCTGCCGCCTGGCCTCCGGCGAGCGCGATGCGGACAAAGATATCATCTGTCCATGTGTATACCGCGCACCGGATGTCCAGGAATTTGGAAGCTGCTATTGCAATCTCTATGTATCCAAAGAGTGGAACGATGGGACCATCCCACACGAGTATGTCCCCGAACGGCGCCCCCCGGAAAAGATGGGTTTTTAACCACCCAACTTGGCGGCTAACGCTTTCCCGTAGTCCTGGCAGGCTTTGACGCCCTCCTGGGAATCGATGATATGCTCTTTGAGGTTCAGCGCACCCAGATCAACCATATCCATCTTGAAAACGTGCTGCATGGTGTCGAATATCATGGGGCCGGACTCTCCGCTATGGGTATATGAGCAAAATGCCCCCCCCATTTTTCCGACGAGATTGGCCTTTTGGGCCAGAAAGAGAAAGTTTTTCATGCCGGAGGTCATATCGCGGTGATAGGTGGGGCAGCCGATGATATAACCGTCGAAGCCCTGCATATCCGCCTCTTTTTGTATCTGGGTGGTTTTTTGGACGACGGCCTCTTGTCCGGCCATTCGAATACCCTCGGCAATAAAGTTGGCCATCTTCTCAGTCATACCGGTCCGGCTGACGTAGGCCACCAATACTTTGTGCATATTATCTCCTTTCTATGCAGATAAACGCCTATGGAATATTGCACTAAATCGCTGCGAAAATGTTACCGCCTCAATCTATCGACCTGGAGACGGTTCAGCGACCGAAAGACCTAACTCCCCTCGATGGTAAATCTGGCCATGTTGGATTTTTGGGGGACGAACTCCCCAATGGGTGTCAACTTTTTATTGAATTTGACACAGTCCACCATGGTGTTCCACAGTTTCTCCAAATCGGTGGTTTCCTGATCGCTTTCGGGTACGAATTCAACGATATTTTTATCGACACTGATCTTCATAAATCCCCCTTTGCTTGTTGTATCTATTTTAACAGGCCGAATGCCTTTTTACATCAGATGTGGTTCAATAGTGGCTCAATAATGGCTCAATAATATTACTATCAACAAACGTGCCACAGCGTAGATTCATCTGAACAATTATTTTTTTATACAATTACAATGCTTTATAAAATGGTCGAGGAAAAGGACCATTTTCTGCCAACGCTCTTTGAGACAAGGGTGTCTCAAGTAAATCCGGCACAAACAACCGGGACAAACAATAGGATCTGCCAAGGGAATTCAGGTCGAATCGACGGTTTTGGGGATCAGGGTTATCCGAATTTGTCGTAAGCAATCATCTCCGGTTCCACACCCAGATCGTACAACATCTTTTCCACAGCCGCAACCATGGGCGGCGGACCGCACAGGTAATACTCTATTTCGGTTGGATCTTCATGGGACGACAGATAGTGATCATTGGCCACTTGATGGATATAACCGGTGAGGCCGTCCCAGTGGTCTTCCGGTAGGGGATCGGACAACGAAACGTAGTAGTCGAAGTTGTCAAAATCGCTGTCCAGCGCCTTGAACTCTTTGTGATAAAACATCTCGCTGCGGGACCGGGCGCCATACCAGAAGGTGATGCGACGCGGGGAATTCAAGCCTACCAGTTGATGGCGGACATGGCTGCGCAGAGGCGCCATGCCGGCACCGCCGCCGATAAAACACATCTCCCTTTCGGTGGGCTTTGCGAAAAAATCTCCATAAGGGCCGCTGACGGTGACACGGTCCCCGGGTTTGAGGTTGAAAACATAAGAGGAACCGACGCCTGGCGGTGCTTCCCGCACGCCGGGCGGTGGTGTGGCAATACGAATCGTAAATTTGAGCAGGCCGCTCTCCTCGGGCGGATTGGCCAGGGAGTAGGCCCTGTTAATCTTCTCTTCGGAGCGGGATTTCAGGGTCAGCAAACTGAACTGCTTCCAGGCGGCTTTGTATTGTTCGGCCACGCTGAAATCGCTGAAATCGGCCTCGTACTCGGGAATATCAATCTGAATGTAGGCGCCTGCTTTGAAATCCAGGTGGTCCCCCGGATCGAGCTTGAGAACCAGCTCCTTTATGAAGGTGGCGACATTTTCGTTGGAGACCACCGTTGTCTCATATTTTTTGATATTGAAAATCTCATCGGGGATGCGAATCTCCATGTCCTGCTTGACCTTCACCTGGCAGGCCAGACGGATTTGCTGTTTTCGCTCCTTTCGGTTCACCAGGGAGAGTTCTGTGGGCAGGATCTCTCCGCCACCCTGTGCAACCGTGCATTTACAGGTACCGCAGGTTCCCTTGCCGCCGCACGCGCTGGGCAGATAAACCCGGTTCTCCACCAGGGCGTTCAAGAGCGTTTTTCCGCCTGCGGTTTGAATGCTCTTTTCGGCATTCTCATTGATGAGAATACGGCAGTCGCCTTTGACGGTCAGCCGGCTCTCCACCAGCAACAAAATACCGACCAGCAAGAGAACGACGCCCCCAAAGACCGCCAGGCTTATGAGATAGATAGTTGGATTGATCATATTTACAACGTTATTCCCGAAAAGAGCATAAACGCCATGGCCATCAAGCCGGTGACGATCATGCGGATGCCGAATCCTTCCAGCCCTTTGGGGACATCGGCATATCGGAGTTTTTGCATAATCGTCGCCATAGAGACGATGGCCAGCAACCAGCCGATACCGGACCCGATACCGAACACAACGCTTTCGGCAAAGGTGTACCGCCGCTCCACCATAAAAAGCGATGCCCCCAGTATGGCGCAGTTGACGGTGATCAAGGGTAAAAATACGCCCAGTGCATTGTAGAGCCCTTGGGAATATCGATCGATCACCATCTCGACCACCTGGACCATACCGGCGATAACCGCGATAAAGAGAACCAATTTCAGATAGCTCAAATCGACTTGGGGCAGCCCCGCCCAGGCCAGAGCGCCCGGCGCGAGAAGAAATTTGTAGACCAGCCAGTTGGCCGGCGTGGTAATGGCCAGCACAAAGGTGACGGCCAGCCCAAGCCCGAATGAGGTCTGCAGGTTTTTGGAAACCGAAAGATATGAGCACATGCCCAAAAAGTAGGCCAACAGGATATTGCCGACGAAAACCGAGTTCACAAACAGGCTGATCAGGTTCTCCATTACTTATCCCCCAGCAGGGTATGCTCCAGCCACACAAAGAGGCCGATCATGATAAATGCGCCCGGCGCGAGCAACATGAGCCCCATATTCTGGTATCCGGCATCGTAGAGACTTTGGGGAACCACCTGGAATCCGAGCAGTTTGCCGGCCCCCAAAAGCTCTCGAAAAAAGGCGACCCCGCACAAAATGGAACCGTAACCGATTCCGTTGGCCATGCCATCGACAAAACTGCGCCCCGGCGGATTGCCCATGGCAAAGGTTTCCGCCCGGCCCATGACAATGCAGTTGGTGATAATCAGTCCCACGAAGACCGAGAGCTGTTTGCTGATATCGTACATAAAGGCTCTCAAGAATTCATCGGCGATGATGACCAGCGTGGCGATAACGCACACCTCTACAATGATCCGGATATTATGGGGAATCTGCCTGCGGAGCAGGGAGATGACGAGATTGGAAAACGCCACCACGAAGGTCAGGGCCAAACTCATCACGATGGCCGTCTTGAGTTGAACCGTAACCGCCAGGGCGGAACAGATCCCCAATATCTGCTTGGAGATGGGGTTGGACTGCCACAACGCTTCGGAAACGGCCTTATAGGAATGTGATTTTAATACGCTGCGCATCGTCACCTACAACTTTCTATAGGCTTTAAGATAATTAATTTGGCAAGGACAGTAGGGAGGAAGCTGTATTGCAATACCGCGACGACCGATAACGCAGTCCAAATTAATTATCTTAAAGCCTATACTATTGCACCCTTAAATATCTCGGGTTCTTATGCCGAAACTCTATGGCCATGGGCTCGTAATCCTGCAAAATGTCCTTCAGCCCCGAGGTCAAAAATTTTCCCGTCATGGTGGCGCCGCTGATACCGTCCACATAGTTGGGGCGTTCCGGTTGGGGCACCACCTCTTTGACGACGCCTTTGGCCACACGGACCGAGACAAAAGCGCCCTGCGAATCGATGATCTTCTTGTTTTCAAAGTTTTTGCGAAACCAGCGGCTTTCGATTTCCCCCCCCAGCCCCGGGGTCTCCGAATGTTTGTATACCGTAAAGCCGCGAATGGTGGCGCCATCGTTTTCAAGGGCCAGATACCCGTGTATGGCGCCCCACAATCCCCTTGTGTTGATGGGGACCACATAGGCCTCTATTTGATCTTTATCCACATAGACGTATAGGGGCAGGTTCTTTTCCCCGGTATCTCCGGAAGGTTTGATACGTCCGTCGCCATCGACCCGAACGCTCTGTACGCTGGTGTTGTAGAGTGATTGAATTTGGCTCGGACGGGTCTTGGCCCCCTCTTTGATCAGCCCAATGGCCAACAGGATATTTTTCTGACGATCCACCTCCACATTGCGCCGCTGGAACGCTTTCAACCCGGTACTGGCCGCTGTCAGTAAAAGGCTGCAGACCACACATAGAGCGGCGGCAAAAACAATGGATTTCATTTGGTTAGACATTTGGAACCCTTTTGCCGACTTTTATGCGGACCACCAGATGGTCGATCAATGCCGCGAATACATTCATGAATAAAATGGCGAGCATTATCCCCTCCGGAAAAGCCGGATTGAAAGCGCGAATGATCACCGTCAGAGCGCCGATGCAAAACCCGTATATCCATCGGCCGGTCTGGGTGTGGGGCGCCGATACCGGGTCGGTGCTCATGAACGCAATACCGAACGCCGTGCCGCCGGTGAGCAGATGGTACCACGGATTCATACTAAGATAGGGCATGGCGCCCTGGCCTGCAAACAAATTGAGCGCATACCCCATCACCACAACGCCCAGAATATCGCCGATAATGATGCGATAGCTGGCCACCCCCAACACGATCAGCGCCAAGGCGCCGAGCAGGCACAGCAGTGTGGAGGATGCGCCGATGCTGTCCGGGTAGAGCCCCAAAAACAGCGTGGAGATATCATAACCCGCCTGTTCTAGGGTTTTCTCAACGGCCCCGGCCTTTTCAGCGGCACCGGCGACCACCAGAGGCGTTGCCGCCGTTATGGCATCGACGGTCTGCCCCCCCTTTGGGGCCAGGGCCGTCCACACCGCATCACCCGACATCTGCACTGGATAGGCAAAATAGAGAAATGCGCGGCCGGTCAGCGCCGGATTGAGAAAATTGCGCCCGGTGCCCCCGAACACCTCCTTTCCAATCACCACGCCGAAAGAGATACCCAGGGCGGCCTGCCACCAGGGCGTGGTGGGCGGCAACGTGAGGGGAAAAAGAATAGCGGTGACAAATACGCCTTCGCTGATGGGATGCCTTCGAATGGCCGCAAAAATGATCTCCCACCCAAAACCGAACAGGTAGGAGATCAGGACCAGGGGCATCACCGTCCGAACACCGAACCAAAACACGGGCCACATCTCAATGGGTCGGCCGACGGCTTGAAACGCCTGCAACCCCACATTGTACATCCCAAAAAAAAGGCACGGCAAAACAGCGATGATCACCATCATCATATATCGCTGTACGCTCAGGCTGTCACGGGCCTGGGGAGCTGTCCGGGTCACTTCGGTGGTGCCGAAAAACACATTCTCCACAGCCTCAAAGAGACTATACCAGCGCTCCAAGGGCCCGCCCGGCTCGAAGCGTTTGCGATGCATATCGAAAAAATGACGAATCGTTTTCATTCAGTTTGCTCTTTGGCATAAGCGGCTTTAGCGTCAATAAAGGAACGGGCCAATTCAATCTTGGACGGGCAGACGTATGAACACAATCCGCACTCCACACAATCGAGCAAGCCGTGTTCCAAAAACTCCTCCACCTCGCCGGTCAATACGGCTTTGTAGGTCATATGGGGCATGATATCCACCGGACATACGTCCGAACAGTGCAGGCATGCGATACAAGCCCTTTGACCGCCATGCAGGTTGCAGTTGTATGCCAATTTGCCAGTATTAAGACGGGATAAAAAGGTACGCGAGTAGGTCGGCTTGCTGAAACCGGGATTGAACAGAGCGAGAAACTCGGCCCGGCCGCCTTCGGGCACTAAATTCAGAGCCGTCTCATAATGCCCCATAAACCCCCGGCGATCACTTTCATATCCCCTCAAAAGCCCTCCCACCACAAAACGGACACCCCCGTCCAGTTTTTTGAGATCGACAAGGTGGGCCAGGGGCACTCCCAGTCGGGTTCTGAAATATTGGGGTTTGGGAGCGCTGCTGCCGCCAACCGAAACAATTCGCTCAACCGGATACCTCCCCTGCCCCAGGAGCTGGGCCAACAGCAGCAAATTTTGACCGGAGATAAACCACGAACGGTTTTGCCGGGTCGACGATTTCGTATGATAGAGGAGCGTTCCCGGATCGTCGGACGGATAATGACCCCAAACACGATGGGTGAGGATTTCAGCCGCCTCATCCGGCAGCGGGGTGTGACCATGTGAAATGACCGTCACATTGCCTTGGGCGAGCCTGGTGAGCACTTTCAACCCATAGGCCATTTGGTCGAGGCGATCTTGCAGATAGACGCCGGGTGACGGCTGATAGGGCTCTTGATCCGACAAACCGACGATAATGGCCGGCGGCGGCGTCCCGGGATCGGGCAGGTCACGAAACGGCAACTGGCGAAATACCCACCACAGCCCGCCAGTGAGAATGAGGTCCACCAGTTCACGACGGTCCAAAGTCTCGAGCATACCGCTTGAGACGGATTGAAACCGGATATGGCCTTCATCTTTCGGATCCCGGTCGATCACAATTGCTTTAATAACACGACGGGGTCCAAACTGAATATCGCTCACCACGCCACCGGCCGGAGAGAGAAATCGAAACACAGGATTACGCTTGTCCTCAAACAAAAGGGAGCCGATTTTTACGCCATCGCCTTTGGCGACTTTGAGCCTGGGTTTGATATGTGGAATTTTATCTGGCAAAAAGGATACTTGGACCGGATCAGCCAGGCTTTCGAACTCTTGAAGAGGAGCTCCGGCCATACGAAACCGGTATCCCTTTTTGATTCTCACGTCATGCATGCATCATCCACAATTTTTTTATCAACAAAATTCACGGCTTGGAGTATGGTCGAACCAGGATTGACGTTTTGGAGTCTAACATTTTTGGGTTTCATTATCAACGTTAACATGATAATAATTACTGATAAGTTACTTTATTGATGATAAATATAGTTGTTAAAAAACAGATGGTAATATCTCAGCCCGGTGGTTGTCAGCTCAGTTTGTTTAGTTTGACTGTCAATATATTTCATTGATTATAACAAGATACTAACGGAGGTAAGATCTATGGAGGTTTGCACGCCGCCCATCAATACCGGTCTTCGAGGCATTACCATTGCGAGCACCAAAGTGAGCGATGTCATTGGTGAAGAAGGCAAGTTGATCTACCGCGGTTATTTGGTCCAGGATTTGGCTGAAAAAGCCGGATTCGAAGAGATCATCCATCTGTTACTTTATGAAAAATTGCCCGACAGTAAGGAGCTTTCAGCCCTAAACGCCATGTTGGTTGCACAGCGCTCCATTCCGGATGAACTCATTGCCGCGCTCAAAACAAGACCGGCGGACGCGCTGCCCATGGATATCCTCCAAGCCTCGGCCGCCATGCTGGCCCATCACGATAAAGATGTGAGGATTCAAAGCCGCGAAGCCACCCTCGCAATGGGCATTCGACTGATTGCCAAACTCACCACCGTATTGGCGGCCTGGGAAAGAATTCGAAACGGCAAAGAGCCCGTCGCACCCAATCCCGAATTGAATCACGCGTCGAATTTCCTCTACATGCTCTCCGGCCAAGAGCCGGACCCTGAAGTGGCACGTTTCATGGATGTCGCCTTGGTGCTGCATGCGGAACACTCTTTCAACGCCTCCACATTCGCCGCACGCGAGGTGGCCTCCACCCGCGCCCATATCTATGCGGCCATCGCCGCAGGCATTGGATCTCTTTCGGGTGATCTGCACGGCGGCGCCAATGTGCGGGTGATGGAGATGCTGCTGGACATTGGCAGTGCCGATAAAGCCGAGGCCTATGTCAACCGGATCCTGGATGAAGGTAAAAAAATCATGGGGCTGGGCCACGCCGTCTATAAAACCGATGATCCGCGCGCCGGCATTATCGACCCCATGTCCAAACGGATGGGGGAGAAGGTTGGGGAGACCAAATGGCATGAAATTTCAAAAATATTAGAGGTCAAAGGCAAGGCCGCCTTTAAGGAGCGCAAAGGTACGGATATTTTCGTCAATGTTGATTTCTATAGCGCGTCCCTTTACTACTCCATGGGATTTGCCGTGGACCTGTTCTCACCCTTGTTTGCCATCTCGCGAGTGGCCGGATGGGTCGCCCATGTTCTGGAAGAGCAATATGCGGATGCCGCGCCCAAACCCATGCTCTATCGACCCGAGTCAGAGTATATCGGGGATTATTGCGGCCCGGATACATGCACTTTTACACCGATGGACGAGCGGTAGAAAAGGGAAGATGGGGTCTACACAAGTTGGAAGGACACAATAAAAGTGGTTAACTCCGATAAATTACGGATGACGAGGCAGCGGCGATTGATACTCGAGGAGTTGCGTAGCCGGAACACTCATCCTACGGCAGATTTGCTCTATGAAAGGGTTCGCAAAAAAATTCCCAGAATCAGTTTGGGCACTGTTTACCGCAACCTTGAAATTCTAACCAGTTTGGGGGAGATCCAGACCCTTGAATTGAGCGGCAGCCAGAAACGGTATGATGGCGTCCCCCATAAACACTACCACATTCGCTGTCTCCACTGCGACCGTGTGGATGATGCCCCCATTGCGCCGCTGCAACAGCTTGAAGATGCCATATACGAATCCACCGTCTATACCATCATGGGCCATCGTCTTGAATTTATGGGGCTTTGCCCCGATTGCAGCAAGGACCAGGAGAGACTCCGGGCTGCGGAAAAAGCCATATCCCAGGCCCGAAAGTCGGCGAACCCGGGCACCTGATCAGTGCCTGGGCAAAGCCCGCTCCCCTGGCGAGGGGAGGGTTATGGCTTGACAGCACCGTAAAAAATTTAACGATCCTCTGCGAATTCATCACGCCTGGCCCAACTCTTTTCTCAACCAATCTTTAACCACACCTTCAACTGCGTAAACGCCCTTAAGGTCACCGTTCTCTTTCTTAAACTGATCTTCAACCGATTCCGGCATCTTGATGGCCGCAACCTCTTTAGCCTCTTCGGAGTTGCGCCGAATCAAGTATACCATGGGAGACTCTTTCCAGGTGCTGACCACAAAATAGACGGTTTCATCATCCTTGGAGCGAATGACATAATTCCCGCTGGCCCAGTTGTTCCCCCACTCCAAGTAAAGCCGCACGGCTTCCTCAGGCGTCATATCCCAATCAATTTCGTCAATGAGGTCTGCATCTTGTTTTATTTGATCCAATGCTGTCATATAATATCTCCTTTAAGCGAATCGAGACTGTCGGCCTGCTGTGCGTCCCGGTAATTGTCCCAAAATCAAACGGGTACGATTACAATATAAGCAACATGTATGCCTTTGCACCCTATGCTGAAAAAACAACAAAAAACAGAGCGTGTCAAAATGGCAACTGGGTGGAAATGTTGCCTCAATCCGGCCTTTATGGTAAGAAAAACTTTAACGCATTAGACAGTTACAACGCCTGCAGCCCTTGCCCGGATTCCGCACATCACCCATTGAGCGCAGCGGCCGCACCCACTATACGGTAAATGAAAATCCGATTTGAAAGCGCCACCGAGTCTTATGAAACAGATATGTCTCAGGAAGATGGAATAAAATCCTGAGACATATAAATATCTTTATATAACAGCACATTATTAAAGTCATAACGCTGAAAGGACGCCGGCGGGCCCGCTCAATGTATCATCCGCCGGCCATCCGGGTACACTTTTAACCGCGTCTGCATTGGACACAATATGCCCCATTGCCCGAACAGCGC
>JASFKE010000089.1:0-10236 GCA_050118795.1 Desulfobacteraceae bacterium
CGCCTTGCTGGGCCACCTTGAGCCCCGGATATTGGCGCATCAAATCGGGAAAATAGTTGGCCGTCAATTCGGCGAAAATTTCAGCGGCATTGGCTTTGTTGGTATCCACCCCGGCACTGACCACAAGCCGGCGCATGCCGTCCACCCGCTCAATGGTGGCATATCCCGGCGCATAGGTAACTTCGGCCACGGACATCAATGGCACCTCCAAACCATTGGGGGTGCGAATGCGCACACGCTCAAGATCGGCCAGCCGGCGGCGCTCGTCAGCGGTATAGCGCACTTTCACGCGCACATCATCGCGACCGCGCTGTAATCGCAACGCCTCGGCGCCGTAATAGCCGGTGTATACCTGGCGTGCCAGATCCTCCACGGTGAGCCCCAACGGCCGGGCCTCGGGTTTGAGGGAGAGCCGGATCTCATTTTTGCCGGCGGAGAAATTTGAACGGACTTGATAGACGCCGTCGAACTTGTTCAGGCGAGTCATCAACTGCTCGGAAGCGGACAGAATGTCCGCCATGGCATGCCCCTGGATCCAGATCTCGATGGGGTCACCCGGGGGGCCGGCGCTCATCCCGGCAAATGTGAGAGACTTGACGCCGGCGATGGTGCCGATCTCCTCTTCCCAGCTCGCCATCAGGTCTTTGGCCGTCACCCCCCTTTTTTCCGAAGGCAGCAAAAAGGCCTGGACCGACCCCACATGGGGACCGGATTTGGGGAGATCCTCAAGGGTCTGGCCGACCATTTTGACGCGGTCCACCAACATGGACTCCCCGGATAGGGTTTGGGTTTTCTTTTCGAGACGAAGCAGGGCGGCCTCGATGTAAGCCAGGGTATCGGCGGTCACCTCCGAAGGGGTGCCGCTGGGGTACTCCACGGTGGAGGTCATAATGAAGCCGTCGATCTCCGGCATGACTTCAAACTTCAAGATACCGCTTTTGATGAATCCCAGACTCAACAGCAAGACCGCAATGGCCACACACAGGGAGATATAGCGCCAGTAGAGCGCCTTGCTGAGCACCGGCTTATAGATCTTTGCCACAAACCACTCCATGCCGCTGGAGGTGGCCTGATGAATACGTTCCAGACGCCGGGTTACAGGATTGAGCTGGCCGTTGGCTTGATCCAAATCCGGCAGATGGCTCAAGTGGGCCGGCAGCATCAGCATGCACTCCACCAGCGAGACGGCCAGACAGGCAATCACCACCACCGGCATAATGGCGATAAACTTGCCCATGATGCCGCCGACATAGAGCAGCGGCACAAAGGCCACGATGGAGGTGAGTACGGCGGCGACCACCGGCATCCCCACTTCACTCACACCGTCCACGGCGGCCTTGAGGGGCGGCTTGCCCAGCTTTCGATGGACATAAATGGCCTCGCCCACCACGATGGCGTCATCCACCACCACCCCGAGAACCATGATAAAGCCGAAAAGTGAAATCATATTGATGGTCCCGCCCATGCCCCACAAAATGATCAGCGCGCCGGCAATGGAGATGGGGATGCCCATGCCGCCCCAGAAAGAGAGCCTGGCGTTCAGAAAGATATAGAGCATCAAAAAGACGATGGTCATGCCGATGATACCGTTTTTGACCATCAGGTCGATGCGGTCCCGCAGCATATCCGTCAGATCGCTGAGAACTTTCAGATTGACGCCTTCGGGCAGTTGGGCCTGGCGTTGTGTCACATATTCGCTCAGGGCTTCGGATATGGCCAGGGCATCCTCGTCGGGGGTTTTTGAAACCCAGATGATCACGGCCGGATCGCCATTGATAAAGCCCTGGATGGGATCTTCCCGGAAGCCGTCTTTGATATCGGCCAGCCGATCCAGGGTAATGATCTGACCGTTGGGTTCGGCCAGAACCACGATGGATGCCAGCTCTTTATCCGTATATTTGCGGCCCATGGTGCGCAACCGGATCTCCTCGCCCCGGGTGCGGATAGTGCCGCCGCCCAGGTTCATATTGCCCCGCCGCACCGCAGCCGCAACTTGATCAAAGGTGAGTCCGTATTGGCGCAGGCGCTCTTCAGAGACCTCGATGGCGATCTCATACTCCCGGGTGCCGAAAACAGCCACTTTGGATATCGACGGCAAATGTTGAATCTCATCTTTGATCTGTTCGGAGAGCTCCTTGATGCGGCGTTCGGACATATCCGCCGACAAATAGAGCAGCATCACCGGATCCAACACCGTCAGCTCTTCAATGACCGGTTTCTCGGCATCTTCCGGAAAAGTCGAGATGGCATTGATTTTGGTGCGCACCTCATCCATAACCTTGTCGGTGTCGAAATTCTCATCCACCTCCAGCCGCGTGGTGCTGATATTTTCCCGGGAGGTGGTTTCGATAAGTTTGAGACCCTCCTGGCCTTCAAGCGCCTCTTCAATCTTGCGGCTGATGCCCTCTTCAATCTCCTCCGGATCCGCGCCGGGATACGGTACGTTGATCAGAATCATATCCAGGGAAAACTCTGGGAAACTTTCCCGGGTCATGGCCCCCACCGACAATAGGCCGGCCAGAAAGATCAGAACCAGCATAATATTGGCAAACACCGTATTGCGCGCGAAAGCGGCCAGGGCTTTTTTCATGGGTTGTTTTCCTCGTTACAGATTCTTCGGATCGGACAAAATTTCCAAGAGCGCATTCTCCATAGGATCGACCAGCCGGGTGATGATCACGTGATCCCCGTCACTGAGCCCGTCGGTAATATAGGCATATTCATTGTCCACCCGGGCAACCTCGACGGCGACCGTCTTCAGGCGCTGGTTCTTGGCTGTGTAGACCGTATTTTTGAAACTGACGGCCACCCGCGGAACCTGAATGGCCCGCTCCAACCGGCGTCCCGGAATATCGACCTCGCAAAACATGCCCTCCACCAAAGGCAAACCCGCATTTTCAGACAGTGATCCGGCACTATCTACACGTATCGCAACGGTAACGGTTCGGGTCTTTTGATCAAATGTCACAACCCTGTGCAGGAGACCGCTCCATTCATGCCCTTGTTTGTCTTCGGTCCATCGTATTTTACAGGTCACTGCCTCGGGCAGCCCAAACCATGCGGCCGCCCCGGTCTGTTGCACCGGTTTAAAACGAAGCCATTTACGAACATCGCGGCTGTCCAAAGGCACCTGAATTTCAAGCACGGTATCGTCGGCGATGGTGATCAATCCCTGACCGGGGGTTACGTATTGCCCCATCTCAACGGCGGCCAGGGTCAGCCGGCCGGTAAACGGCGCCCGCACCTCACAACGCTCCAGATCGGCCTTGGCCCTGCGGAGGCGGGCCTTGGCGCCTGAGAGGCTGCTTTGGGACTCTTTGATGCGCAGGGGGTAAAGGGCCACGGCCTGAGCCATCTGAGCGGCCTGGTCCACAGCGGTGTTGTAGGCCTGCTCCGCCCGATCCACCCCTGAACGGGTGCCGACGCTGTACTTTAGCAAAAGATCGTTGATGCGGTCGAATTCGGCTTTGGCCAGTTCACGACTGCGCTCCATGGTCTTGAGCCGATCACGGTCTATGGCCAATTGCTTTTTCAAACGCTCCAACACAGAGGTCAACTGGCCCACCTCCGCCTCTGATTGGGCCAAGGCCGCGACATAATCGCGGGTGTCGATCTGAAACAGCAACTCTCCGGTGAGGATGACCTCCCCCACCTCCAGGCGGGGATGGATGGCCTGCACCTGTCCGGCCACTTCAGCGGAAATGGTGACGGAGTTCAGGGCGCGGACCTGGCCGTATCCGGTGATGTTGACGGAGGTTGATTTGGATGTCACTTCGAGCACATCCACTTTCATCGGCCGCTCTCCGTTCTCAATTTCAGCAGGTGGCTTTTTGAGACTGGCCAGGGCCATGAACCCCCCTGCGCCCGCCGCCAGGATCGCAAGACACAGGATAATTCGAAACTTCAGATGAGCCTTTGGCTTTGATTGGTTCTCTTCAATTTTGTCAGACATCGCACCACCTAATTGTTACATCATCTTTAACGCTTTATCCGTGATGGGTCTTTCGCTGCGGTGTGGCCGGTTGCTTTTCAGACCCAGAGCCAAATTCGGGATAGACCAACCGAATGGCGCTTTCGGGGTAAGCATGCTCAGCCATCTGCCTCCTCAGAGAGCGCGGTTTTCACACACGCCAGAACATCACACCATTGCCGGGCGGTTTCAAGGCCGATTTTATCCACTAAACCGATAAAAAACTGCAGGATACTCGATTTGATCTCTTTTGCCATCATTACGGCTTCGGGGGATATGCGCACCACCACTTTACGCCGATCCTGGGTGCTGTGCTCACGGCAAACCACCCCCTTTTCAACCAGACGGTCCACCATGGCGGATGCCGACGGCGGTGAAACAGATAGCTGTTCGGCCAGTTCATTCATGGTCAGTTCGCCGGATTCAAAAAGGGTTTTTACCGCATGGAGCTGCGCCACGGATAACTCTCCGGCGGTTCCCCCATCTATAGAAGCCAGATGGAGGCTCTGAATCTTGGTGATTCGGTCGTGTACAAGTTTACCTGTATCACATATATATCGGGCTGTTTCAATGAGGTTATCGTTGTCCAATGATTAAATTTCCTAATAATTAATTAATAAAAAATTAACATAAATAATATTTAGATTGACTAAGTATTGGACCAAAATACGCCTCCCAAAATCCGATGTCAAGTCCTTTTGGGCTTTTCGCAGTTGATGATCCGGACCAAAGCGCGTAATTATGATCTCTATGAATTTGCTTGCACTTACATACGCCCAGTTGGTGGACCGCTTTCACCGGGAATATCAACGCGGCGACTTCCATGCAGCCGCCCTCTATCGGGCGTTCTACGGCTCCGCGGATTGGCGGCTGGACCATCTGCCGGAATTTTCCCGGGCGCCTGAATTAAAACAACAACTGAGTCGGCAGCTGGAGTTGGCCCGTCCGACAATGGTGACCCGAACCGATGAAGATGGGGTCTCAAAACTGGTTTTTCGGCTCAAGGACGGCCACACCATCGAAACGGTGGTTATTCCCATGGCCAACCACAGTACGGTGTGCATCTCCTGCCAGGTGGGGTGCCGCATGGGGTGCCGATTCTGCCAAACCGGCCAACTCGGTTGGATCCGAAATTTAAGCGTGGATGAAATAGTGGCCCAGGTCTATGCCGTAAAAGTGGAGATGGGAATCGATGTCCGCAACGTGGTCTTTATGGGGATGGGGGAGCCGCTGGATAATTTTGATGCCGTGATGCAGGCCGTCCTTGTAATGGAAGATCAGCGCGGGCTTGATATTGCCAAACGCCATATCACCATCTCAACCGCCGGGCTGCCACACAAAATCCGGCAATTGGCCCGGTTGAACTGGCCCCGGCTCAAATTGGCCCTCTCTCTCAACGCGTCCAACGACACCCTGCGAACCGAATTGATGCCGATCAACCGACACTGGCCCATGGATCGGCTTAAAGAAGCTCTGGCCGCATACCCGCTGGGCCGCGGCAGCGCCTTCTTCATTGAATACGTCCTGATCAAAGGTCTCAATGACCAGCCGGAACATGCGCGTCAATTGGCGCACTACTTTAAAGGCGTACCGGTGAAGCTCAATTTGATTCCTTACAATCCAAGAGCGCAATCTGCGTACAGCGCCCCCACCGATGAGGATCTGGGCAAGTTTCACAAAGCCCTGATCGATCAAAAAATTTTTGTCCGGATAAGAAGCGCTAAAGGGGCGGGCATAATGGCGGCGTGCGGGCAATTGGGCGGCGCAAGATGAAAGCCAAAGGGGCGTGGTTTTTATAACGTCAGGATAGCTTAAGAACCTTTAGCGCATTTGCGCCGCAGATACCCTTTCTCTCCGAGCCGGATAATCCGGCCTGGTCCATCTCTTTGAAATAGCGCCCGGGCTTGAGCAGCGGGAAATCGGATCCCAGCAGCACCCTGTCCGGGCCGGCGATGGATATGGCAAGGCGATAAATGCGGGGCTCATATAGATAAGGTGAAGCAGCCGTATCAAACCATACATTGGCCAACGTCTCTTTGACCTGCTTTTTCAACAATTCATAGAAGAACAGGCCGCCGCCCCAATGGGCCATAATGATGCGGTTGTCTCTAAATCGCTGAACCAGGGCATAGATTTGAGCCAGGGTATTGGGGCTTTTTCCGGGATATTGATGCCCCACCGGTTCGTTGGTGTGCAGCATGACCGCGCGATCGTACCGGCGGGTCAGGGCCATGATGGGGTCCAGAGACCCCAGGCATCTTTCATCGATCGCCGAGGTGTAGAATGCCAATTCGCCGACACCGGAAAGCCCGGCTCCCAGGCAGCGCTCCACTTCAGCGGCAGCGTCCGGATGCATGGGGTCGAGGCAGCAAAACCCGATCAAACGGTCCGGATAACGGCTGACCGCCTCCATAATGTAATCGTTATTCATCTTAAAGGTATCTGCCGTGCGCCATGGAAATCCGAAAATGACACTTTTATCCACGCCCTGGGCATCCATCACGGCCACGGTTTCATCCGCACCCACCAGTCTGGACGTGGGGGATTCATACAGCAACCGGAAGGCGTCCTCGTTGGCAAAGAACTTCTCCCGTGTGTTTCGGATTGCTTTCGGAAAGGCATGGGTGTGGATGTCTATGATCATATCTGTTGGGTGTACGCAGTTCAGTGCTTATTGTTTGTTGTGGGACGCTTCCAATTGTATTATGGAGGACCCACACGGTTTCGATGGCCAACGCATGTTGAAAATCTTATTAGATGTGGATGGAATAAGCAAGCGCTCCTGTGACATGCCGGCCATATCCGGCGAAGCGACCGGCCGGTGGGCGCAAGCATGAGGGGCTCGCAAAACTGCGATGGGGCTAAATTAATCCTTAACACTTAAAACTATCTTAATCCGAGGTCCACATGTTTCTCTTTATTGCAGGAGTGCAGCCGAAGACACGGACCCTGGATTCGACACCCCGGCGATGCCCCCGGTGCGGCTTGCACCAGGCATATCCCCAGCAGGTCGATCACTACTTCAGCCTTTTCTTCATTCCTCTGGTGCGGGTAAAGACAGGGGAGATGT
Source organism: Desulfobacteraceae bacterium (assembly GCA_050118795.1). Taxonomy (GTDB): domain Bacteria; phylum Desulfobacterota; class Desulfobacteria; order Desulfobacterales; family Desulfosarcinaceae; genus JARRKU01. The sequence continues at coordinate 7,041 of JASFKE010000089.1, forward strand.
TTCTGTATTGCCGCCGGTGCCGGCAAGCGGTCGACTCCGCAGCGGGCGCCGCTCAAACGAGACCCGAATCTGACCGACAAACACCCATATGCCGCCATTGCGGCAGATCGATTCGCAAGGAATTTCGCTATTGCCCTTATTGCGGCCGCCACCAGTAAGGCAGGGTAAAGTTCATTGACATTTAAGCGCGTTTATGAATTCGTAAGACTGAGTATAGGCAAAAAATTCTTTTATATTCAAAGGAGATGACATGGATTTTCATTATGGCACCGCCATGAGTCGACGTCGATTTTTGTACTTCTCCTGTGCAACCTTCGCCGGATGGGTGGTGGGGTGCGCCACCAACCCCGTGACGGGTAAGAGCCAGTTCATGCTGGTCAATGAGCAACAGGAAATCGCCATGGACAAGCAGCACTCGCCCCACCAGTTCTCATCGGATTACGGCCCGGTTCAAGACAGCAAATTGAACGATTATGTCTCCAAAACCAGCCTCAAGTTGGCGGGCCTTACCCATCGCCCAAAGATGCCGTATTCGTTTCGGGTGGTCAATGCCAACTATGTAAACGCCTATGCCTTTCCCGGCGGCAGTATCGCCGCCACCCGTGGGATCATGCTGAAGATGCGCAACGAAGGTGAGCTGGCGGCGCTCATGGGGCACGAACTGGGCCATGTCAATGCACGACACACGGCGGAGATCATGTCCAAGAGTCAAATCACCAGCCTGGTGGTGGGTGGTTTGTCCGCCTACATCGGGACCAAGGGGAGTTACGGCGAGCTGGCATCCCAGCTGGGGATGCTGGGCAGCGGCGCCTTGCTGGCCTCTTACAGCCGTGACAACGAACGCCAGGCCGACAGCTTGGGCATGGAGTATATGGTCAAGGCCGGTTACGGGCCGGATGGCATGGTAGGGCTGATGAACATCTTGAACGATTTATCCAAAGGAAAGCACAGCTCCGCCGAACTGCTGTTTTCCACCCACCCCATGAGCAGTGAACGTTACAGCACCGCCGTCAATACCGCCCGGAAAACCTATGCGGCGGCCAAAAGGCAGCCTCTGTACAGTGAACGCTACATGGACAACACCGCCGGATTGCGCCGGATCCAAGGCGCCATCGAAAACATGCAAAAGGGTGAAGCGCAAATGGGAAAAGAGAACTATGGGGCGGCCGAAGAGCTCTTTCAAAAAGCCCTGAAAAAGGCCCCCAGGGATTATGCCGGACTGGTGTTGATGGCCAAATGCCAATTGGCCCAGAAGAGAACCGATTCGGCTGAGCGATATCTCAAGACCGCCCAACAGGTTTATCCCCAGGAGCCGCAGGCCCATTACCTGGACGGTTTTGTAAAAATCAAAAAGAAAAAATACGATGCCGCCCTGGCCCAATTCAACACCTATGACAAGCAATTGCCCGGCAACCCCAACACCACTTTTTTTAAAGGCGCTGCCTACGAAGGCAAAGGTGTCCGAAAATCGGCGGCAGACCACTACTACAAATATCTCCAGGCGGTAAACCAGGGAAGCAATGCCGAGTATGCTTACGGGCGGCTGGTGGAGTGGGGATATATTAAAAAGCAATGATCTAAACAATCGTCTAAGCGTGGGTGCCCCAGGACTGTCGGATTGAATACAAGCAGGACCAACGAAACATTAAATGACGCCAAAACCTCCCCGCCGTGCCGACGCCACGTGGTTTTGGTGGCGCCCCAGGTGCATTGGAACACGGGTAATGTGGGCAGGACCTGTCTTGGGGCCGGAGCCATATTGCATTTGATCCGGCCGCTGGGCTTTTCCCTGGATGACCGCCATGTGAAACGGGCCGGCCTGGATTACTGGCCCAAAGTATCACTGCATGTCTGGGACGACTTCGATCAATTCATGGCAGCTATGCAGCCGGCCCATGGAGAGCTGGCCATGTATACCAAGAACGGGCGCCACCCCTATTGGCAGATGCCCCTTGCCCAGCGGCTTTTTATGGTGTTCGGCTCCGAAACCCAAGGTCTGCCGCTTACCATTTTAAGACGTTACCCGGATCAAACCTATCGCATCCCCATCAATTCCGATATTCGTTGCCTGAATCTGTCCACCGCAGTGGGTATCGCCCTTTACGAGAACATACGGCAGTGGGCCATGGGCGATCCCACCTGTAGCGCGAGCTTTTAGGATTCACGCAACAGCAGCAAGCGGAAAATCGTTCAACCACACCAATGTTTTCCAAGTGAGGGGCTACCAAATTGAAAGGGTTGCGTCCGATCCCCCCTCTGCGGCGCTTTCAGTTTGAGAGACAGGGTTTTGGCGAGAGGTCCCGGCCGCCTTTGTCCCATTTCTAACCATCTGAAATACCAAAAAATTAAAAAAATATTCCCGTTGCCAAACCGGTGGTACGGCCATTGCTCAATACGATTGTCAACTTTTTACGGTGCAGGGCAATGACCATGAACCAAGCGACACATTACAGGCAACGGACTACCCAATGATTATGGATTTTTTTTCACAACCGGCAAAATCAGGATATTAGTAAATGTTAGAAATGTTAACTAATTTAAAAGAAAAGGTCTGTGGCATGCTTCTTGATCTATATAAAAGCAATCCAAAAGAGGATCGGCATGAACCAAAAACGTTTAAAATGGAGGAACCCGCTTTCGCACAAGATCTCAACATACGACAAACGGTTAAATATGGCGCGATTTTATACTTTGTTGTGGCCATATTGGTCACGCCTTCAGTAACTTGCAGCAGCTCCTATCAATCTCCCCCTTTTATGACGCCTTTGATTGCAGCGCACCGTGCATCTGAAATTCTCGATATGATCCAGTGGACCGTTCAGATTTCCGATTCCGAGGCTGCCATGGAGGCTCAAAGCGAAAAAGAGCCGTCTGCTCCGGTGGTGGGGAATACCAATGCACCGCCATTTCACAGCCATATTTTACGCGCTTCCCAGGCCTATGAAGTGGACATCGCTTTGATCCGCGCCATCATCATGGCGGAATCGAGCAACAATCCCAGGGCTTTGTCCCATCGGGGCGCCCAGGGTCTGATGCAGTTGATGCCCGCCACCGCCAAATCTCTCGGTGTCGAAGATGCTTTTGATCCGGGGCTCAATATCGATGGCGGGGTTCGTTATTTCAAAAAATTGCTCAACCGGTTTAATGGCAACGTTAAGCTGGCCCTGGCCGCCTACAACGCCGGAAGCCGGTATGT